>JBEANW010000551.1:0-10553 GCA_041165225.1 Cyanobacteriota bacterium
GCCCAACACTACTCATGCCGTATTGTGTGATGGCTTTTTCGGCTAATTCCGTGGCTTTTTGGATGTCGTCACTAGCACCCGTAGAAATCTTCTTAAAGACTATCAATTCCGCCGCTCTACCCCCCAACAATGTGGCAATTTTACCCCGTAGTTCATCTTCCATCAGCAAGAAACGGTCTTCTTCAGGGGTTTGTAGGGTATAGCCCAATGCCCCCATGCCACGAGGCACAATAGAAATCTTGGCTACTTTACTACCACCAGGCATTAACGCCCCCACCAGAGCATGACCCACCTCATGATAGGCTACGGTTTTACGTTCTAGAGGAGTGAGAATCCGCGATCGCTTTTCTAGTCCCGCCACTACCCGTTCAAAGGCTTCCCCAAAGTCTGTCATCAAGACTGCTTGACGATTATGACGTGCAGCCAGCAATGCTGCTTCATTTACCAAGTTGGCTAAATCTGCTCCCGCAAAACCTGCCGTTTGGGCAGCAATTGATTCTAGGTTGACATCTTCCCCTAACATGACCTTACGAGCATGAACCTGAAGAATTTCAATTCTGCCACTTTTGTCAGGGCGATCGACTAATACCTGGCGATCGAATCTACCAGGGCGACGGAGAGCAGGATCAAGGATTTCGGGACGATTGGTAGCAGCAATCAGAATCACTCCCTCGTTATCATCAAATCCATCCATTTCCGTCAATAATTGATTGAGGGTTTGCTCTCGTTCATCATTGCCCCCACTAGGGTTATTTCCTCTTGATTTCCCGATCGCGTCTAACTCATCAATAAAGACAATACAGGGTGCTTGACGTTTGGCTTGGTTGAATAAATCCCGCACTCGCGATGCCCCCACCCCGACATATAGTTCGACAAACTCCGAACCAGACATACTGAGAAAAGGCACTCCTGCCTCCCCTGCCACTGCTTTAGCCAGGAGAGTTTTTCCTGTGCCTGGAGAACCAACTAATAAGACTCCTTTAGGGATTTTTGCGCCAATCTTGCGATATTTTTCGCCGTTCTGGAGAAAATCTACCACCTCTTGTAATTCTTGTTTGGCTTCATCTACCCCCGCAACATCAGCAAAGCTCATCCCAGTTTTGCCTTTCTGATAGACTCGTGCATTACTTTTGCCGACTCCCATACCCAAACCTACACCTCCATTTTCGGTGCTGAATTTTGCCAGCCAAGCCAAAGCCCCCACTAGTAATCCCGAAGAAAGCAACAGGGTAATTAAACTAGCAGCAGTATCTGAGTTGTCGCTAATGGTGTCAAATTTTACACCGCGACTATTGAGCAAGTCGATTAAATCCGCTTGAGAGCCAGTTTTCTGAGTGCTATAACATTGACCACCAAATTCCTCTTTGAGACAGTATTCAATCAAACGAGATTTAATTGTTACCTGCTCAACTTGATCAGCTTGAAGATGACTAACAAACATACTGTAAGAGGTTTGAGAAATGGATTGAGTTGGCATTTCAGAGGTAGTTGAAACAACATTAAGAAGCCTAAGCACTAGATTAATATCTAGCGAACTTCTCACTGGTTTGATCTTCTAATAATTCTTTTAACTACGATAGAACGGATTACTACACTGTTTTGGCGGTTCTTCCCCAGGGTTAATTGGGTTAATGAAATTCAGATACGGTTGTTACCCAAATTGGAGATCGGCTTTCCTGCTAAGTAGGCGGGTATAACTAAATAGAAAATAGCGATCGCAGGATTTAGGTTATTTGTTATTCAAGATACAGTAGTAATTGATGAAATACGAGATAGAAAAATTACTTTTGAAAGCTGTCTCCTAAGTAATATTGTTTAACTAAAGAATTGCTATATAGCTCCTCTGCCGTTCCTGAAGCCAAAATTTCCCCATCTCGCATCACATAAGCACGATCGGTAATTGCCAGGGTTTCTCGAAAGTTATGATCGGTGATTAAGATACCCATTTGGCGATCGCGTAATTGAGCAATAATATCCTGCATCTCAGCCACAGCAATGGGATCAACCCCCGCAAAGGGTTCATCTAACAGTAAATACTTCGGGCCATTTAACCCAGCGGCTAAGGCTCTGGCTAATTCAGTGCGTCTTCTTTCTCCTCCAGAAATTAATGACCCCAGGGTATTTGCCACCCTTTCGAGGCGAAACTCTCGGAGTAACTGTTGTAGTCTAACGGGTCTTGCTGGGCGGGGGATTCCCGTCTGTTCCAAAACCAGCAGAATATTGTCTTGAACGCTGAGGTTACGAAAAATACTTGCCTGTTGAGTCAGATAACCCATGCCTAAACGCGATCGCTGATGGAGAGCTAAAGAAGTGATATTCCGCTCATTTAACTTAACCGTCCCTTCGTTGGGCTTAACTAAACCTGTCGCAATATAAAATGTGGTGGTTTTTCCCGCCCCATTGGGGCCTAGTAAACCGACAATTTCTCCAGGAGAAACCTGGAGATTCACCCGATTAACAATTTTTCTTTTGCCGTAGGATTTATGGATGTTATCTAAAATTAAAGTCACAATTTCATTAATTTCATTTTAGTTCTTGGAATCAGTAATCATTTTTCAGGGTCGGTAATAATATAAGTTGATTCCACTTGGCGATCGCTTTGGGGTTTAGCAATAAAACGTCCCTCATCAATTAAATACGTCATTTCTTCCGCTCTCAGACTGTTCCCCTCCTGAAGCACATAAACATTGCCTGTCATAATTAAACGACGTTCACGGCTATAATATTGAGCTTGATTCGCCGTGGCTTGAATTCGTCGAGCTGGATAGTTAATCTGCACATTGCCTTTGGCGGTAATCACCCCTGTTTTAGCATTAGATTCCTGCACATCTGATTTTAGGGTAATTGCTCCAGATGGGGGAACTTGCGCTTCAGCAATCTGGGTCGCACTCAAGATAACTATATTCAAGATAGTAGCTATCATTAGCCCTAAATAGCGACTAGAGGAGAAGAAATCTAAGGTCATAAAATAAAAATGGATAATTTAACTTATTACGTCTAAATATTGGTAGTTTTTTAGACGTGGTGGTTTTAAAGGAAGTTGCATTCTAGCTTAATCAAAACTAAATTAACCCCCATCAATTAATCTATGAAATTAACGGTCGAAACTTTTACTGTTCACAAGAAATTCGCCCTCCGCATTAGTCGGGGTACTACGGCAGAAAGTACGAATCTGTGGCTGCGGATTGAGGCAGAAAACATTGAGGGCTGGGGGGAAGCCTCGCCTTTTTCCATTACTGAAAATCAGCCCCAAGCTGCTGCCAGCTTATTAGCAGAATTACTACAGCTTCGTGAGCATCTAGAGCCGTTTCATCCCCTACAGCGGCAATTAATTAAGGCTAAATTAAACGAACTTAAAGTTGCTTCTGCCCTACAAGCAGCTATAGATATGGCTCTCTATGATTGGCTGGGGAAAAAAGCTGGTTTACCCCTGTGGCAAATCTGGGGTTTAGATTGCGATCGCATTGTCCCGATATCTGTCACCATCGGGATTAGCACTCCAGAAAATGCCGTGGCTCGACTTCAAGCTTGGCAAGATACCCTAGATGTGCAAATGCTTAAGCTTAAACTGGGTAATCCAGCAGGAATTGAGGCGGATCAGTTGATGGTGGAAGCAATTCGCCAGGTAGCTCCTCAAATCAGAATTACCGTAGATGCCAATGGTGGCTGGAGCCTTAAAGATGCTGTGTATATGGCTCAATGGCTAGGGCAACAAGGAGTGGAATATATTGAGCAGCCCTTACCTGTGGGTTTAGACCACCAACTTGCAGCTTTATCTCAAGCCTCACCCCTACCAATTTTTGTCGATGAAAGCTGTTTTACTAGTAGGGATATTCCTCGGCTAGCCAAGTCCGTGGCAGGGGTTAATCTGAAAATCATGAAAACGGGCGGTTTAACCGAAGCACTCCAGGCAATTCAAGTTGCCCAAGGCTGTGGTTTAAAAATTATGTTTGGCTGTTATTCCGATAGCATTTTGGCTAATACGGCGATGGCTCATCTTGCTCCTTATGCCGATTATTTAGACCTCGATAGTCACCTGAATCTAACGGACGATCCTTTTCATGGTGCGACAATAGTCGCAGGACGTTTAATCCCCAACCAGCAACCAGGATTAGGAGTGAACAGATGCAGCTAACAGCTAACAGTCGAGTGGCAATTTTGCTTCAAGGGGGAATTAAGGGTCATCATGGGAAAACTGGGTTGGCTTTTCTGCGCTATAGCTCAAGTAATGTAGTGGCTGTAATCGATACTGAGGCGATGGGGGAATCTTTAGTTGAGTTAACTAAAATTGAACGGGATGTCCCCATTGTTAACGATGTGACCGCAGCTTTAGCTGATCAACCCGAAATTCTGTTAATTGGTATTGCTCCTTCTGGTGGTCAATTACCCCCTGATTTGCTAGTAGAAATAGCGATCGCCGTTAAAGCTGGGCTTTCGATTGTGAACGGTTTACACACGCCCCTGAATGCTCAATTTCCTAATTTACAGACTGGGCAGTGGATTTGGGACATTAGACAAGAGCCAACGGGTTTAACTATTGGTCAAGGTAAGGCGCGATCGCTCTCTGCTCAAAGAATCTTAACGGTAGGAACAGATATGGCCATCGGCAAGATGTCCACTAGCCTCGAACTCCATCGTGCAGCCATCCATCAGGGGATCAAGGCTCAGTTTATCGCTACAGGACAGGCAGGAATTGCGATCGCAGGTCAAGGACTCCCCTTAGATGCCGTCAGGGTGGACTTTGCCGCTGGAGCCGTGGAGCAAATCGTCTTGGAGCGAGGAATAGATCAAGAGCTACTCATTATTGAAGGACAGGGTTCTCTATTGCATCCAGGTTCAACTGCCACTTTACCTCTAATTCGCGGTAGCCAACCCACCGCCTTAGTCTTGGTGCATCGTGTAGGGGCAAAACATATTCGCGATTTACCCGCTGTGGTTATTCCGCCTCTACCTGAAGTGATTCAACTCTATGAAACCGTAGCTAGTGCAGGAGGGACTTTTGGCGAAGTTAAAGTCAAAGCGATCGCCCTTAATACTTTCGGCATGAATCACAGTGAAGCAGAAGCTGTGATCAAATCCACTGCTGAATTGACAGGATTACCCTGTGACGATGTAGTGAGGAATGGTGGAGCAACCCTCTTATCCGCCGTTTACCCTCAATAAGGCTCAATTCAAAGATTAATTGCTTTTCTCAAACCAACTATGGTATCTTTACTAAAGCGACGCGGGATAGAGCAGTCTGGTAGCTCGTCGGGCTCATAACCCGAAGGTCGGTGGTTCAAATCCGCCTCCCGCCATTTAACAGGAATAACTTCAAGAACCTAGCCAAGCTCAGCCAATGGTAAAGTCAGGGTTTCTTAACATATCCTTAAATTAGCCATTTTTGGTATCCTACTATACTCAATAGTGGGTCAACTAGCGAGTAACTTAGAGGGGTTAAGTTTGTCTATAAGTTTTTGGTTAAAGGCAGAAATTTAGTTCTGGGAGAGAGGTATCAACTTTCCAACCTAGAATTCTTGAGTCAGCCCTTACTTAAGATAGACAAATCTGTAGCTAGTAAAGGGTATATATGTCTATGGTAGCGATGGGTGTATTTCCAGCCGTCTATTCTACTCTTTCGCCCCAAGCCTTAATCGAAGGTGTACTGACAGAGTATGAACTAGGAGCAATCAATCAATGTGTATTTTGGCACCGAGGACTCAGTGACATCTATCTAGTCGAAACACGGCGCGAATCTTATATTCTCAAGATTTCCCATCACCATTGGCGTTCTCAATCGGATATTCAGTTTGAGCTAGAATTCCTCGACTTTCTACATCAACATAATTTACCCATTGCTAACCCTTTAAAAACCAAATCAGACAAACTCTGGGTAACGGTTCATGCCGTAGAGGGCGATCGCTATGCTGCCCTTTTTCCTTTCGCTCCAGGAGAAGTCCCCCAGGGTGACCTTAATCTTGAGCAGAGTGTGATCATGGGTGAAACCTTGGGACGAATCCACCAGACTTCGCTTCAGTTCGATAGCCCAACCCCCCGCCAGTCCCTAAACTTGAAGTATCTACTAGACGATTCTTGCGCGACCATTAGCCCTTATCTACAGAGCAAAAGTGAAAATCGGTCTTATTTGTTAGAAACGATAGATCACCTGAAGCAACAGCTAGCCTGTCTCGAACAAACCTCGCCTCTGTGGAGTGTTTGCTGGGGAGATCCCCATAGTGGGAATGTTCATTTCACCCCAGATAATCAGATTACGCTATTTGATTTTGACCAATGTGGCTATGGTTGGCGTGTCTTTGATCTCGCGAAGTTTTTACAGGTATCTCTCAGTGCAGGTATTAATCGTAAAGTAAGAGATGCATTTTTTGCAGGCTACGAAAATATACAACCCTTAACCGATGCTGAAACGACATCTTTGCAGGCTCTAACCCAAGCGGCTCATATTTGGGCGTGGGCAATTAGCATCAAAGCCTCAGCAGTGCATAATTGGTCTAGGCTAGATGACTTTTATGTTAATCGGCACTTAAACCAGCTTAAGAGATTGAGTAGTCAAGGATGGCAGTTGTTTTAGGAGAAGTTTCAGAAGAAGTCCAGACTTGAGCTATTGAGGGATTAATTAAGCTAACCTGGTTTAAGCACTCTTTAACATAAGAACACCGACTTAATAAACGGATGGATTTAGATTTTACTGACGCTTCTTCTTTAGCCATAATCGATCGCCAAATTGCAGAAATTGAGGAGAATATTACTCCTGCTCAATATGAAATAATACGTCAGGTTATCTACTCCACAGCGGATCTAGAATATCGATCTTTACTTAAGTTTTCCCCTGGTGCTTTGGCCAAAGGTGCAGCAGCAATTACTGCCGTTACACCGATTGTCGTCGATGTACCAGAGATCCAGGTAAGCATTGTACCGAAGCTACAAAAAACCTTTGCTAACCCCGTTTACTGTTGCGCCACTACGAGTAGTAACTTGACCGCAGATGGCAGCAAGGCTGCTCGTGGACTAGAAATTTTGGGTCAAAAGTATCCCCAGAGTATCTTCATTATTGGTCAAGATCAAACTGCGCTGTTCACCATGATGGATTTACTCAAAAATAAAACTATTGAACCTAGTTTGGCGATCGCCACTCCCCCGATGTTTATCGAATCGACAGTCAAGCAAAAACTCGCAGGTTCTGATCTGCCCAATATCTATATCGATAGTCCCAAAGGCGGTGCTAATATCGCCTCGGCAATTTTCAACAGTTTACTGCAACTAACCTGGCAAACCGAGCTTCGATAATTAGTAATTGGTAAGACGAAAAAACCCAGCTTACCTATCAGGGAGTTCTAGCAGATTTTACCGTCACTACCACTGAAAATAAAGTTTGAATACTTCCCTAACTAGCTAAAGTATCCAAACTCTCTATTACTACGAAGTATTAAGCCAATTTTATGCATTAGAGCCAGCTTTTGACTTTCTAAAAATCTAGTTAATTTAAGAGAGTTTTTGGGCAGTTTAAGGTTAGTTCCCGACTATTTTGTCCTGGGATAAACACAATAACTGATTGGTCAGGTTCCCCGCCTTAAGAAGACGGGGCTTGCCTGAGCGTTGGTCAAGACTGGGGATAGAATGAATAAAGCAGATAAAACGATCAAGACGAGCAAATCCTTCCGCAGCATGATTGGGCTGGTATTATTAACCATGCTTATGATCACTACGGTGATTCCTGCGGTAGCGGTAGAAAAACCTGAGATTACTAATAAAACCAATAAAACCGCTACAAGTCTGTTAATTCTGGGAAAAGCTGCCTATGAGTCAGGAAACTTCACCCAGGCAAAAGAAGATTGGACATTAGCGATCGCTCAATTTCACACCCAGGGCGATCGCCTTAACCAGGCTTTAAGCTTAAATTATCTTTCTCTGGCAGATCAGGAGTTAGGTCAATGGCAGGAAGCGGAACAACATATCGACAGAAGTTTGAAATTGCTTGATTCTTCATCTAGTCCAGAAGTTTTAGCCCAGGCGCTAAATACTCAGGGAAGCTTACAGCTATCTCAAGGTAACGGAACAGATGCTTTAGCTAGTTGGTCAGCCGCCGAGAAGATTTACCGCCAAGGGTCAGATACTGTGGGGATTATGGGAAGCCAGCTCAATCAAGCCCAGGCATTACAGCAGCTAGGATTATATCGGCGATCGCAAAAAATACTCGAACAGTTGGCCTCAGAATTAGATCAAGAATCAGACCCTCAACTACGAGTCATGGGTTTACGCAGTTTAGGTAATGCCCTCCAAGTAGCAGGAAACCTAGAACAGTCCCAGCAGGTTTTAACAGAAAGTCTAGGGTTAGCTCAAAAATCAAAATTAGAAGTCGAAACTAGTTCCATTTTGTTCAGCTTAGGTAATACCGCCAGAAGCTTAAAGCACTATGAAGAGGCGATCGCTTTTTATGCCCAAACCGCAGAGAAGACCACTGACCCAATTTCTCAGGTTGAAGCTCAGTTAAATCAACTTAGTTTGCTGTCACTGCTCAATAAACCCCAAGCCGTTCAAGAACTTATACCCGAAGTGCAGTCTAATTTAAGTAGTTTGTCTCCTAGTCGTCGCAGCATTTATGCCAAAGTAAATTTAGCTAAAAATCTGATTGATCAATCAGCAGACGCAAGTCAATATTTACCCTATAGCCAAACCCTGCTAGAGCAAACCATTGCCGAAGCTCAAACAATTCATGATGTTCGAGCGCAATCCTATGGTTTAGGAACCTTGGGTCACTTAGCCGAACAACGACAGCAGTTAGATCTAGCTAAACAACATACAGAACAAGCACTGGTATTAGCCACCGCAATTGATGCCGAGGATATTACCTATCAATGGCAATGGCAATTAGGTCGAATTTTCCAGCAACAGGGAGATCTTAAAAGTGCGATCGCTGCTGAATCCAATGCTGTCCAAAGTTTAGAAAAAATTCGCGGAGATTTAGTCGCCACCAACCTAGATGCTCAATATTCTTTCCGCGAAAGTGTCGAACCCATCTATCGTGGTTTAGTAGCCTTACTCTTGTCAGATAATCCTCATCAAGAGAATTTAAGTCAAGCACGGTCAGTAATCGAATCTTTGCAGCTAGCGGAATTAGAAAACTACTTTCGGGAAGCCTGTATTGATGCTAAACCCAAGCAAATCGACCAGGTAGATACTCAAGCAGCGGTAATCTATCCCATCATTTTGCCAGATCGCCTGGCGGTCATTGTTTCCTTACCTGGCGAGCCATTATCCTACTACGAACACAGGGTAGCTCAAGCCGATGCGGAACACGTGATTAGCAAACTATATCAATCTCTCAATCCTGCGTTTTCCAACAAAAGACGTTTACAACTGTCTCAACAGGTATACGACTGGTTAATCCAACCCACCGAAGCAGTATTGACCGCCAGCAATATTGAAACCCTGGTATTTGTCCTTGATGGTAGCCTGCGAAATCTACCGATGGCTGCTCTCTACGATGGTAAACAATATCTCGTGGAAAAATATAATGTAGCCCTAACCCCAGGAATGCAGCTTCTCGACCCCACTGCCCTAAAAAATCAAAAGCTCCAGGCGGTAGTAGCAGGAGTCAGCGAGTCGAATGAAGGCTTTGGTGCTTTACCTGGAGTAAAAACCGAAGTGGAGGACATTTCCCAGACTTTTCCTTCTCAAATGTTGCTCAACCAAGAATTCACTAGCGAAAACTTTCAAGAACAGCTCAAACATTCACCTTCCCCGCTAATTCACCTCGCAACCCACGGTCAATTTAGCTCCAACCCCGAAGAAACCTTTATTGTTACCTGGGGCGATCGCATTAAGGTCAAAGACTTGGAACATATTCTCCAGGCGAGGGAAGAAAGTATTGATAGCAAACCCATCGAGCTTCTGGTGCTGAGTGCCTGTCAAACTGCGGAAGGAGATAAAAGAGCGGCTTTAGGCATCGCGGGTATTGCTGTGCGATCTGGTGCGAGAAGTACTCTAGCTACCCTCTGGTCAGTAGAGGATCAATCCACGGTTAAATTGATGAATCAGTTTTACCATCAGCTAGCAACTCAGAATTCTGTGACTAAAGCAAAAGCCCTCAGAGAAGCACAGATCTCTTTGATGCACTCAGAAAACTATCATCATCCCTATTATTGGGCTCCATTTATCCTAGTGGGCAATTGGCTATAGCAAGCACTCGTAAATTAGCATTTCCCCAACTCCCCAACTCCCTAGTTTAAAAGAATAAAACAACCCTCACACTACTGGGGGGTTTTTTGTAGGTCAGATCTTTCTTCCGCTAGAATCGCCCCTTCCACAGGACATACCTGTAAACAGATACCACAGTCAATACAGGTGGCAAAATCAATCCAATACCATTCTGTGCCTTTAACATTTTTTCCAGGGCCATCGTGAATACAGGCGACAGGACAAGCATCAACACAATCCGCTACTCCTTCGCAGATATCAGTAACAATAGAATGAGGCAAAACAAGATTCTCCTTTAAGTTTGATCAAAAAAGCTTTTAGCTTTTTAACTGACTATTCACTTCCTAGCTTAGAGCTTA
>JBEANW010000552.1:0-11551 GCA_041165225.1 Cyanobacteriota bacterium
CCACGCTAAACTCTTCAAAAGGAAGATTACACCTTTTTGGAATTGCAGAGGTTTAGCTAATGTGCCTCTTAATGAAATCTTTAATATCGTTTTAATGCTTAAGAGGGATTAAACAATCAGGCAAATTACTGGTTATAAGTTAGAACTCATAAGCTTTGTGAGTATTTTTTGCTGGGCAAGTAGCCTGATTTAAGATCTCTAACATAGTTCCGAGAATCTAACGATGGTAAGTATTTTAAGAATTGCCCATCTCTCCTTCGTCAAAGTGACTCGTTTGTGAAGCAGAGATGAAGCTAACTTTTTGTTTTTTTTCTTAGTATTTCTTAGTAATTTTCTGAGCAAGTAAAGAGTAAAAAAGTTTACTTAAGTACCTCAACAAAGCGAATAGATTTAATTGCATACTTGACTTATCTTTCCCCTTCTTGATGCAGTCGCTCATGGGGGAAGCCAAGGCGCGTTTTGAGTGGGAAGCTTCCCACTCAAAAGCCGCCGTCCCAAGACCGCCCTAAAGGATTAGCTTCGCGTCCGCTGCATCGCTTTCCCCTTTTCCCTTTTCCCTTTTCCCTTTAGGGTTTCCCAGCCTCAGCAGATTAATTTGTTTCGCAGGAGTTACTTAATACGCTGTTGATTGAGTTTTGACGAAGGGACTAAAATATCGATTTGGAGATCTAGCTGATGAGTCCATTGACCCAGATAATAGACCAAGGCATAGATAAACATAACAGTACCAGTAAGTTCTAGAAATTCCTCTACTACAGTACAGAAACCATAGATAATGTGCTGTTGACTGAGAGATTTAGCAACATAGCTACCAACCATTTCCATCATCAATGCTCCCCCAACATAAGTACAGGCAGACGAGACAAAGTGTAGCCGTGCTTGTGCAGGCAAATGCTGAACAAATTTGCTGAACCGTCGAGCAAACCAGGCGACAAAAATGATGCCTGGGATGACCCAAGCTGAATAGAGAAACCAAGGTAAATGCAGTGCGTCGCTCATTTCTGGAATAATCAGAATTTCGTGAATACTAACTACTTCATCGATCGCCAGAAAACCAAAAATCAGGGATAATAATCGCCAGTCGGTGGCAAAGCGATCGCCTTGTTGTTTTTTACCTGTAGCAATAATTCTGAGTAAGATTGCACAAAAGCCAATCATGAAGGCGGAATACCAGGTGGGAAAATTCAATTCCAAGTCAACATTAAACAGATCCAGCCAATCATCCTGATAATCAAAGACATACTTGCCGATTTGGATTGCTGCACTAGCTATGGTGAAAAAAATCACCCCAATCATCAGAGACTTAACAATGCTACGGGGCGCAACTGCAATTTTAATCTGCATTCTTTCAATAATTGATAATTACTTGTTAAGAGTTTTACAAGTTTGATATTTCCTGACCTATGGTAGACGATTAAAGTTTTTTCGTAGTAGTTTAGTTATAGATTTTAGATCTATGATCGCATCTAGGAAATAATTTAACTTTGAGTTGATTTGCTTTTAGTGGAACTAGTTTCCGCTAGGGTGGACACCATTGCTGCGGCTAGTTGTTCGGTAGATACAGTAAAGGGTAGACGGTGAATATCTGACTGAGGTTGGGTGGCGATCGCTGTTACCTGACGCAAACTCTCCAGGGTTATCCCCCCTAATCCTAAATCCTCTAAGGATTTTGGTAAGCCAATGTCACCATAAAACTTGAGTAGCTGCTGTCGTGCCGATGCTGCTAGTTGATTTCCTTGTACCATTTCTTCTAGCCGTAGCTGGACTAAAATACCGTAGGCTACTTTCTCGCCGTGGAGTACATCATGGGCTGCTGGTAAATGAGTTAAACCATTATGCACCGCATGGGCTGCCACCGTGCGACAGTCTGCCCCACCAATACCGCCAATGACTCCCGCCAATAATACCGTGGCATCCACCACTTCCCGCCAGGCATCACTATCGGTGTTTTCTAAGGCGATCGCCGATTTTTGAAAGAGAATATCCCGCAAAACTCGTGCTTGCTGTACTGCTGAAATTAGTAAGGTAGCGGTGGCATCTCCACTACTAACCGAGGCTTCATACCACTTGGCGATCGCATCCCCAATCCCCGCCACCAAAGTCCGTTGAGGGGCAGTACGAATCAATCCATAGTCGAGAATTAATAAGTCAGGACAGCGATTTAAAGTAACATCGTACTGAAATGCCCCAGCTTCAGAATAGACATTAGATAGAGCCGTCCAAGCTGCACAGGTAGCTCCCGAAGTGGGAATCGTAACTATGGGTAAACCAGACTGATAAGCCAGTAATTTCGCTAAATCCAGCGCCTTACCACCACCAACACCAATAATTACATCCGCCTGATGCTGTTGCACTGCTTCCTTCAATCTGGTCAGGGAAGACTCGGCACAGTCGGGGGCATAACTAGCGGTGGCACTTTTTAGTTTGGCGGATTTAAGGGCAGGCTGTAGCAACGCCTCTACTACTTTCAGGGTTTGATTACCGCCCACCACTAAAGGTCTCATCCCTAAAGCAGCGATTTCTTTCCCTGAATGAGCCAGAAGCTCATCCCCTCGGAGTACTCTGGCAGGAGCGATCGCTAAAGGACTAGACTGGGTTGCTTTGGTAGTGGATGCGGTAGTGGCTTCTTGATTCATCTTCTTTGACGGCTGAATTTTTCTAGCTTGCTCGGTGAGGTAGTTGGGCGACATTCTGGGCAAAGACTTCAATTTCGATATCTTTGCTGGTACGAGCAGTGATTGAGCGCTTGGCTGTTCCCAAAAAGAGAGGCTGAGATACTCCAGGTTGAGGATGAAGTATCGTTCTCAACTTAATTGTAAACTGATCATTGCCTCCCGATCCCGTTCTACCATAGGAGTACAGATCCGTTGCTGCTTGAATTAAAGTTGGCTCAATGGCGGATTTCTCTATATTAGGAGATACCGCTACTACTGCTTGATTAGCTCCATTATCGTAAATTAGGGCGTAGCGGGTGGCACCAGGAATATCGGCATGGGGAAATAGACCTAAGCCGAGGGCGAAAAAACTAGCGGTTAGGACTCCCATAAAGCTAGTAGCCCCCACTAAACGAAAACGCCAGGCCCATCCGAGGACAAATGCCACAATTGACACTACCAAAGTAACAACAGTAGCAATTCCTAACCATTTAGCACAGGTAAAAAGATCAATCATCTAAATTTAAAATTATCTCTGATAATTAAGCAAAATTTGCCTAAAAAAAACTAGAAGTTGGTAGTTTGAGCTATCCAACTCCTAGTTTCCAGAATAATATTAATTGTGCTGCCTAAATTATCTAGGTCAGCAAAAATTATAAATAATTAAATTACCGTATCTATTGACCAGCAGCGCCATCTTTAACTGCATCAGTAGCAGCGTCAGCGCCATCCTTAACTGCGTCAGTAGCAGCGTCAGCGCCATCCTTAACTGCATCACCAGTCGCCTCAACACCATCTTTAACTGCATCAGTAGCAGTCCCAGCACCATCTTGAACAGCATCAGTAGCAGCGCCAGCACCTTCTTGAATCGCATCAGTAGCAGCACCAGAACCTTCTGGGACTGCGCTAGGGTCAACACTTTCTGGAACTGCACCATCTACCGCCTCAGGAGTCTCAACTTTATCCCCCGCACAGGCAGTAAACAATAAAGACATTGCAATAAAAGCAGGAACAGCCAAGGTTTTGATTTTGATAGCCATAATTCTAATTGATTCAAAAAATTTAACTAGACTACTACTTGATACTCGATAATTTCCCTAGAGTCAAAGCAAATCTACAATTAATCTACAATTTATGACCAGCTTTCACCTGGAACATTGCCAATTTAGGCATGACAATCAAAACTTCATCATTGTCCTTTAGAACTCCGAATTCCGAATTCCGAACTCCGAACTCCGAACTAATTACCCCCGTCCTACTTCTGCAAAGATTTTCGCTAATATTTCCCCCGCACCCTGGGCCTTTAATTTCTCAGCTAACTCTGATCCTAGCGCTTCCGACTGACTTCTATTACCCTGCACAGAGTCTTTGAGTAATTGTTTGCCATCGAGACTAGCAACCATACCAATTAAGGTTAACTGGTCATTTTCGATGAGAGTATTCACGCCAATCGGCACCTGACAACCCCCTTCAAGCTCACGCAAGAACGACCTTTCTGCCAAAACGCGATCGCAACTTTCACTATCTTCTAGAACCTTGAGGATCGCCAGTATTTCTTCATCCCCCTCACGGCACTCAATACCCAATGCTCCCTGTCCCACTGCATGGAGAGAAATATCGGCGGAAATATGCTGATGAATGCGATCGCTCATATCTAATCGCTGTAATCCCGCTACCGCTAAAATAATTCCGTCATACTCCCCTGCATCAAGCTTGGCTAAACGAGTATTAACATTACCCCGAATATCTTTAAATTCTAGATGGGGAAAATGATGACGTAGCTGGGCTAAACGTCGGAGGGAAGAGGTGCCAATTACCGCTCCCGCTGGCAAGGTTTCTAGCTGCTTATCTTGATGCTTTTCATGAACTACCAAGGCATCAGCAGGGTCAACCCTCGTACTTACGCAACCCAACATCAAGCCTTCTGGGAGATTAGTGGGCAAATCTTTGAGGGAATGCACCGCAAAATCAGTGGTGTTGTTGAGCATTCCCACTTCTAACTCTTTGGTAAATAGTCCCTTATCGCCAATCTTTGCCAAAGGAACATCCAGAATCTTGTCTCCTTTGGTACTCATTTCCTCAACTTCAAAACTGATATCAGGAAAGTGCTTTTCTAACTCAGCTTTTACCCAGTAAGTTTGTACTAAAGCAAGCTGACTTTTGCGAGTACCAATACGAACAGTACGCTTATCAGTTTCAACGGAGGATGTCATAGGAAGTATCTTAAAAAAATCACATAATCTCTCAATCTAGCGTATCGTAATTCAAGATAGGTATTGATTAATTTTGTTTGCTTTTTTATCCTAGCGAAAACATCTCTAAAAAAGCCCTTGTCTCATAATCTGATCTCCCTCACCCTCATTTCTTTGATTGCTGTCTATGTCGCCTGGAATTTGGGGGCAAACGATGTTGCCAACTCTATGGGGACATCCGTGGGTTCCAAAGCAGTCTCCCTGACTCAAGCACTAATTATTGCAGGTATTTTAGAGTTTACGGGGGCGGTAGTATTTGGTCAGCAGGTATCAGCCACCCTGGCAACCAAGGTGGCTAATCCGAGGTTGTTTGCTGCTACTCCTGAAACATTTTTATTAGGGATGATTGCCGTATTACTTGCCTGTGGCATTTGGTTGCAGATAGCTACAAGTCGCGGTTTACCCGTAGCTTCATCCCATGCTGTGGTGGGAGCGATCGCCGGATTTAGTTGGATAGCCATTGGTCGAGAAGCGATCGCTTGGGAAAGTATTGGCCTCATTTGTCTCGGCTGGCTGGTGACTCCTGTGGTCAGTGGGATAGTCGCTGCCAGTTTATATAGTTTATTGCGCTACTGGCTATTTGAGCAGGAGGATACCCTCCAGCAACTACTAGAATGGATTCCTTGGTTGAGTGCAGCTTTAATTAGCGTATTTGGGGTGATTGTCTTCCCTACCGTAGTCCAGTTACCAGTATTTAGAGCTATCCCCTTACCTGAAAGAACCATTAGCTTAGGGATGGGGTTCTGCGCCACAGGGGGAATGCTCAATTATGCCTGGTACAAATTTAAAAGCTATCGTCAACAGGAGATAGAAATTAGGATTTTAGAACGGTTAATGGGCAAATTCCAGGTGTTGAGTGCCTGTTTTGTGGCTTTTGCTCATGGTTCCAACGATGTGGGCAATGCGATCGCTCCTTTAGCCGTCATTGTCTTTATTTTAAATACTGGCACTGTGCCAATTGAAAGTCTCGATATTCCCCTGTGGATTTTAGTGTTAGGGGGAGTTGGTATCGTTGCGGGTTTGGCGGTGCAGGGCAAGAAAGTGATTGCCACCGTTGGGGAAAACATTATCGCTCTTGTCCCCAGTACGGGGTTTTGTGCCGAAATAGCCACCGCCAGCACGATCTTAATTGCCTCTCGTATTGGGCTGCCCGTCTCTACTTCCCACGCTTTAGTCGGTAGCGTGATCGGAATCGGTTTAGTTTCGCGGCATCAGGATGTTAAATGGGGGACAATTAAATCCGTAGCACTAGCTTGGATACTAACTTTGCCTGTGGCGGCAATGTTAAGCGCAGGGATTTTTTCTTTATTAAGTCTATTACCTCTAGTGTGAATTCTAATGCCTGTCTCTATTACCTGCTTTCGCTGCTACTACCACCCCAATCACCTCAATCTTTTTCTGTTGCAATACTTTAATGGATTCTTGCACTGTAGTTCCTGTGGTGTGAACATCATCCAGTAGCAATACAGGATATTTGGGCAGCTTCTTCCCTACTTGTAATGCACCCTGGATATTTTTGGCTCTTGCTGCTGAACTTTCTAGATTAAACATTGCTTCGGTTTCTCTGATGCGAATTAAAGCCAGGGTATTTAATTCATATCCTGTAATCTGACAAAAACTTTTTGCCATAACTTCTGCTTGATTAAAACCTCGTGCCTGCTGCTTTTTATGGTGTAGGGGAATTGGCACAACGGTTATTTTGTTTGGCAGTTTAGTCGGTTTACTATCTAACCAAGCTGTTCCCAAAAGAGTCCCTAAGAGACTACAAATTTCTGGCTTCTGGTGATATTTCATGAGAGCGATCGCTCTTTTTAACTGTCCGTCATACATTCCCCAGGCAAATACAGCTTGAGTTTGATCTAGTTTAAGGCGATTGGGCAAAGCCCAGGCTACGCGATCGCTCGGAGAAAACTGATGACTAGATAGTTGCTGGAAACAATATTTACACAAGCATTCCCATCGACTATCGCCAGTGGTGCGTTGACAGAATTCACAGCGGGATTCAAGCAAAACCGAGAGCAGTTGTTTAAACATACCCTTAGTTTTCCCAGAATTGAAGACAAAGACTTGTTATTGTTGTTCTTGATTAATTCTTAATTTTTTAAGCAATAATTAAAATAATACGCTGAGTATAAATTCCTAATATTAATGAAATTATCAGAATTAGACGTTGAAACTATAGACCGTGTAGTAGAAATGGCTTGGGAAGATCGTACTCCTTTCGCTGCGATCGAAACCCAATTTGGTTTGAAGGAGCAAGAAGTGATTGCTTTAATGCGCCAAGAAATGAAGTATTCTAGCTTTAAAATGTGGCGTAAACGAGTCACAGGACGTAAAACCAAGCATCTGGCAAAAAGAGATTTTGTTGCTGGCAGATTTCGCTGCAAAGAACAGAAATAGGGTTTGATAGTCTCAAAACTAACTGTTATACTTCATTACCATCTCTAAACGAGATAAGGCACTAGTCGCAGATTCTTGAAGATAGGGATCAGCAGACTTATCATTACTCAAATTAGTTAATACTTCCACGGCTCTGGGATCTCCCATAGAACCGAAAGCATTTAAAATAGTTACTCCTAATGCTAGGTTATCGGTGGTCTTGAGGGTTTGGGCCAATAAATCGAATACGGGAGAACCAATTTCACCCAAGGTCATCACCGCAGGAATATAGACCACGGGATTAGGATCATCTAATGCTTGTTTTAATCCTGCAATACCTGCTTCGGGCATCGGTACATCTGGATGATTAACAGTAATTTGAGCTAGCACTTTGGCACAGCTAGAACGTACTGTCGGGTTTTCGTTATGGAGTAGCGCCTCTACAACAGGAGGAACTACTTCTACTCCAATCACACCGAGGGCTTTGACCGCTGCTCGGCGATATTCCACGTCTTCTTGGTCGAGAATGCTCATGAGACGAGGAATCGTATTTTCATCTTTCGCCTCGGCTATTTCCCACATTGCTTTGGAGCGCAGATTAGGATTGGGATGCTTCAGTTTTTCAAATAAAGCGTCAATAGTCATGGGATTTTTTAGCTAATCAAAAACAGCTACATATACAACAGAAGCTTTAAGACTGATACCAAAACCTACTAAAGTCACAGCAACAGACCTAAAGCCTCTATCATTTAAACAGAAATACTGTCTATAATTAAACTCTTAATCCAAACTCTTAAGAAAGAGAGTTGATTACGTAGTCCAATAGAGCATTGTATTCAACTAATGCTTGAGCAGACAGATCACGAGGAGCGCAACCACGATTACGAGCAAAGCTTAGAGCTTCAACGTAAGGAGCAGTAGGCAAGTTCAAAGCGCGATATACTTCACGTTGACCAGCAATACCCCACTCGTCTAGAGGGCCAGTACCACCAACAACTAGGCAGTAGTTGACCAAACGTAGGTAGTGCTTGATGTCACGAAGACATTTGCCTTTGAAGGTGTCGTTAGAGTTAGCTTCACCAGCATTGTTCAAGTAAGAATACTTTTTGATGCAAGCATCGTAAGCTTCTTGAGCAACGTTATCGATGTTGCCAGCTAGTTTTTCAGCAGCTTCCATACGAGCAGCAGCACGTTGAAGACTACCTTGAACTGACTCTAGATCAGAAGTAGAAGGAAAGCGTCCTGCGGCATCGGCAGCAGTAACAACTGTAGTTACAACAGATTTCATAATTTTTGGATATCTCCTAGATTGCTTGTTCTAAAAAGCGACATGAAGTACACTTTTTGCCAATTGTTTTAGATTCTTGGCTAAATCAAAAGGGGTTTCTAGCTAAGAGCAGAAATTACTCGATCAAAGTAGCTAGCAGCTTCCGAAGTAACTGCGGAACAGTCACCTTGGATCATGTCATTTTTCTTGTATCTACTTCCAGCAGCGCCTTCACTATTAGTGCCGTTGATGTGGGCTAGAGAAGAAGCCTTCATAATACCAACTGCACGACCAGTGGACTGAAGAGGTACACCAAGAGCAGTGTAAGTTTCTTTCAAACCATTCAAGCAACGGTCTTCTAGAACAGAAGCGTCACCAGATAGTAGAGCATAAGTGATGTAACGTAGAACGATTTCACCATCACGCAAGCAAGCAGCCATGCGACGGTTAGGGTAGCAGTTACCACCAGCTTGAATCAAGCCTTGGTTTTCGCAAATCATCCCAGCAACAGCATCAGATACGATACAGCTAGCATTACTAGCAATTACGTTTACTGAGTCTAAGCGTTTGTTTCCGTCTGCAATAAAGTTTTTTAGAGATTGTAGTTCGTTTCCGCCGATACAAGCAGTTTTACTGTCTGCACTTACTACAGCTCTGGAAAAAGCGTCAAGCATTGAGCTCTCCTTAATTTTGACAACAAATTTAATTTTTTATTTTGACCGATGGGTTTATTCATCCGTCAATACTGAAGATAAAAGATTGACCCTACTATAGTCTCCATTATTAAAAACAAAGTAATAATCCGTAATGTTTAAGTAAATCTTGTTACAGTTTAATTATTGCTCCTGGAGTAATGGCGATCGCAACCGATCTCCACGAGCAACCCAAGGTCAGAACCACCAAGATCTGCTACAAAAATCAAACTAATTTTAATCTGCTTAAACTTTCTTAATCAATGAAGACTACGCCCCGAATCTAGATGGTTACTAGATGGTGAAATGTGGTTCGAGCATATAATCAGGTTTATCTATACCGAAAAATTTGAGCATTGCGGAGGCATATTCTAGATAATTAACAGAGTCCTCGATTTTGCTACTAGTCTGGCTGTTATAGACAATTAAACTGCCATTGGGGCAATGTCTACCTGAATGATGATCTTCAATTTTGATCTGTTTAAAACCTAAATCATCATGGCTAAAGCATTTCCCTTTAATCCAAAATTGATCGGTATTAGCACCTAAATTGGTTGAAAGAGTGATAACTGTTTCGTTTAAGTCTATTTCTAGCCAAATATTTTTCAGGTATTTTTTAGATTCATTAATTGCTTGAAAACATTCTTGCGCCTCTTCTTGAGAATTGAAATTCAAACTATATTGGGGAATCATCGCTGCATCAACCTGATAGCTATATTGCTTACCATCACAGAATAAATTCAATAGTTTTTGAATGTTCTCTAGTTTATAGAAGTACAGGGGAGTTTCTTGCAATTCTTCGTTGGCAGCCTGTCCCATGCTACTGACTAAAATGAGCGCTCTTGATTCACTTTGACAATATTTGATTAATCGGTGCAAGAATTGATCCAGTAAATCCAAAGATACCAAAATTTCCCTAGAATACTTGTCCATCCACTGTTGGTCATATAGCTTGAGACTATAATCTTCAGGGAATAAACCATACCAATAGCGATGCATATTAGCAGCAACATGGTTAGTGAAAAAAATCGCTAAATCGACATCTTTGGATTTTAGTTGCTTCAAGAAAATATCTGCCATGAGCGTAAACTGAAGGTTTCTCAGTCTTTCTTTATTGACTTTACCCATTTTAATTCGCGCAACTAAGTTGGCCGCATCGAGCAAAGTTTTGGATTTTATCCCCAACGCAGGAGATCTTAGTAAAGTAGCGACAGCTTTTTGACGGGGAAATTTTAAGGTTGTTGCTCGACTATTTTCGGATGTGGCACTGGTACTTAACGCCTGGAAATCTTGAAAAAGCTCTGGTTTAGTGACATTTGTGCTAGCAAAACAATCAGGAATGACAAATTTATAATTGCTCTGGTCGATGTAGTTATCTGCTGGTGAAGAATGCAGAGTATTCATTATGCCTACATTCAAGCCACTTTTAGCAACCATTTTCCAATACAGTGGATAGCAATCGGGTTTTGGATCGTTATACCAATGAATTTTATGCTGGTCGTATGCAGCTCCAGTATTTAATGACCCCCAAGTCTGAGAAGGATATAAAAAACTTTCCTCTACATCCCTTGCCTCAGTTTGTAGTACGAGGGACTCGTTTAATAATTTGGCAATAGTTGAATTGGGCTTTAATTCTTGGTAATAATTTAGAATCCTTAGAGGAATTTCATTGATTTCGATAACAACAGCTTTTTGATTCATCATTTTTATTTGAGTTTTAATAATTAATGATGTTACCAATGGTTGGGAAATTTTTTGGTAGCTTGGTTACTTGTTAGCTGGTTTTAAATCTTCTAAATTAGGTTCTAAATTAGGTGCAGCAGGATTGATGGCGCAATATTTTCCGAGCCAGGTTACACCCCCCAGAGAACGCAGAGGCAATACGACCAAATCCTCTTCAGAGATTGATAAATTGACGTTAACCCCTGAGCCATTCAGACCCAGAATCTGTAATAGAGGAGCGAGGTTTTCTGCTTCGACCTGAACCCGACACAAGCCACTTAACCATTTCAATTGATTATGGAGAGGAGCGATCGCTTCTGCCTGGACGGCTCTGATGGTTTGCTGTACGGCGGGGGATTCTTCCACAATCAGTTTTTCCATCGCATCTGGTTCTAGACCCAAACCAGCAGCAAGTTCTACAGTTTCATAAAACATCGGCAAGACAAACTGTTCCACCAATCCCACAACTCCCTGGACAATGGAAACAAACTGACCTGCTTGAAGGCTAATGGTCACTTCGCCATCGGTACTTTGCACCTTCACTAACCCCGCAGGACTTTCCGTGAGGACTCCGATTAAAGAAGC
>JBEANW010000553.1:0-3721 GCA_041165225.1 Cyanobacteriota bacterium
TCCTAACTGTCGCTCTAGATCACGAGCCACACCTGCCGAAACCCCTGCAACTGCATCAGCCCGAGGATATAGCCGTTTCATAAACAATTCAACTACCTGAGCCCGCTTGAGCTTACTTTGAAAGGCAGATAAAGTATTCTGTTCAACTAGCAGTAGTTTGCTCTTGATTCCAGACAGCTCTCTGGCAATTGAAGCTACCACATTGACATGACCCATGTTGCCAATCAGCGCCCAAGGACGATTTTCCTTGAGATAGCGGATCAAAGGAAAGGTGGCTTTGATTGCTCGACCAGTATTTAGGTCGACAATTCTTACTTCTGGGGGAACTAAGTCTAAATAGGGGCCTTCCTTAGAAGCCAGAACTAAATCTAGGTCGAATTCATCTCGTTGAGCCAAACCCTTAAGCAAATTAACTACAGCTTTTTCAGCACCCCCGCCATGCAGAGCATCGAGAAAAAAAGTAATACGTTTTTTGTCAGCCACTTAAATTTATACCTCTAATAATTTATCGATTAAATTTTCCCATTCTATAACTATGGCATCCAGCCCAAATCTGTCGAGAACTTCAGGAGCCCTGGCAGCGAGTTTTTGTCTTTGAGAGTCATCAGACATTAAGCTTTCCATTGCGGACCCAAGCGCATCTAGATCTTGATTCGGGACTAACAGACCGTCTATATCTTGACGAACCATTTCACTTGGACCACTAGGACAATCTGTACAAACCACTGGCAATCCGCAGGCTAAAGCTTCTCCATGGGCCATGGGAAAGCCTTCATTTCTAGAAGCCATGACAAAAATCTTTGCTTGCTTTAAAACCGCAAAGGGATTGCTCAAAGCTCCTGTAAAAACGACTTTACTTGACAAATTTAACTCATCCCTCATTTTTGACAACTGTTCCCGCAATTCTCCTCTACCTAAAATGAGTAGTTGCCAGTCTGGATATTTGGGCGCAATTTGAGCAAATGCCTGTAGCAGGAGGTCAAATCCTTTTTGTTCTGTTAATCGACCCATACTAACTAACCAGTGTTTCTGTGGATCAACTTCTGACGGTAGTTCATCGACTTGTCCATTATCGTTAACCATAATCGGATTATAAATTACCGCTCTTTTGCTCTTGGGAAGTGATGCAAAACCCAGGTCAACTCCTTGGCTAACGCTGACAACGCAAGAGCAAAAAGGATAGGTTAACTTTCTTAAGGTTTCCCACAGTGTCCCATAGGAAAAAGCTCTAGCATCGTTATGTTCTGTTACGATTAAAGGATACTTTGTTCCGAGTAGAGCCAGTATAGTAGTGACGTTGGTAATACGGAGGAAAGAAATGACGACATCAGGAGTACTAGACTGAACGGCTCTTCTGGTTGCAGTTATACGTTCAGTATTGCTTTTGAGCGCCGCCACTAGTCCCGCTGATGAACTTAAAACCCCGAGAGCAATTCGAGAGCATTCACTAGGTAATTCATAAAAGTCACTGTTTTTCTCAGATAAAGTAACAACCGTTACATTATGTCCGTGTTGGATAAACCCTTGTGCCATCGAGACTAAAACTCGTTCTGCTCCTCCACAGCCAAGGCTTGAAATTACTAAAGTTATTTTCATGGTTAAATTTATTTAATTACTTTCTAATAATATTTTTTGCAAGTGTTTGTTGGTCAAGGTATACAAAAAAACAAACGAAATAAGATGCACTAAACTAGTAGATAAGGCTAGTCCAGCAACTCCAAGCCAAAAAGAAAACACATAATTTCCAATTATATTTGCTATTAAGTTAATTGCTGAACCCCAGGCTAAATAATAATTTATTCCTAGCGAATTAATTAGTCTTACTACAAAAATTGATGCAATATAAAAAGGAATTTCCAGAGCATAAAGTATTTGAATTTGGGATACTAACTGTGTATTTTCAGCAGTAAAAGATCCTCGCTCAAAAAGAATTTGAACAATTAGTTTGGAAGCCAAAATAAATAATAATGTCAAAGGAATCATAGTAATGAAAATCAGTCTTAAATAATATTTAAAAGTATGATTTATCTTGCGCCAATCTTTTTGAGCAATAGTTTGAGAAAAGTAAGGAACTACCGCAGTTCCCAAGGCCATGGTAACTAAACTCAAGGGAAGAGCAATGACACGATTCGCATAGCCCAATGCTGCAACGCTTCCAGGCGACAACATTCCCGCCATAGATTGATCTACTAAATTTGTACTACACATTAAGAAAGAGCCAACTATTACAGGAAAATATTCTTTGAACACTAGATCTAAATTGGCATCATCTTTCAACCACTGAGGTCGTAAATCAATTCCCTGTCTAAGCAAGGCTATACCTAAAACAATCATCTCGCTCAAAGAGCCATAAATTAGTCCCCCCGCCAACGCGTAAATTCCCCAATCAGGAAAAGCGAGCAACATAATAACCGTAGCTAAAGGGGTAAGCACTGGAGAAAAAGCAGCAAGAGCAAATTTTTCTCCAGCGTTCATTACTCCACCCAAAATATTGATAACTCCATAGAGTAGTATTGAAGGGGAAATCCACCAAAGTAAACGAGTAGTTAAATCTAGCTTGGCGACAGAAAATCCCGATGCCATTAGGGGTAAATAGAGGGGAGCAGTAACTGCGATCGCGATCGTTATTACGATAAGTAACCCAATTGCCCTCGTCATAATCCCAGAGAATAATTGTTGTGCTGCCTTTGGACTCTCCTCTTTGACCTTGATATATGTGGGAATAAAAGCAGTACTTAAGGAATTCGCTACCACTGTAGTAACGAAGGAAGGGATTACCAATGCCATAACAAAAGAGTCGATTTGATCTCCCGTCCCGAATCGCCAGGCAACCACTAATTCTTTGCCGACAGAAGCAAACTTACTTAGCCCAGTTACTAAACCGATGATAATAGTTGCTGTAAAAATTTGACGATTAATTGAACCTTTGGCAAAATTACGCCATATATCTAGATATTTTGTTATTTTTCCGTTAATTTTCATCTATATTACTATTATTGTTGACCCTAACCTAACATAGCCAATTATTTTTTGAAAAGTGTAATGTTCAATAAAATTCATTGATTTGTGATTAGGCTTTTATTAGTCAGATAAGAAGAAATCACAGTTAACCTTTAAGAAGGTTATGATACTGCTCTAAATTCTCAGGAAAAATATGTGGCTTTAGTTTAGACTAATGTTCTCGGCTTTAGTTGGTTTTGCTAAATCAAAGGTTTCTTTACAAGGTATGTAGTTAATTTATTTCTTGTTTAATAATTTTTTGATAAAACTTTGTAAATATCTAATATTTTCTTTCTCCACAAAGGTTTGATCAGATTAGATTGAATGTAAGGATTCAAGTTGAAAAAGTAGCAACATTTAGGAATTTATGATTGAGTTATTTAATCATCCATAAAATTATGTTGAAGTAGGTTTAAAAATAAAATATTCAAACCTACTTTGGAAGAATGCCTGAAAAGTATTAGACTATACTAGTCTTTTCGTAAAGCCCTATGGCAACAAAAATTAATCACATTCAGCTACTAACAAATACCATTCATTGCTCCTCTCATATCCACAATTCGAGGATGATCACCAGCTTTAGCAGGGCAAGGATTCAGGTATCTCAACTCAAGTTAGAGAAAAGCTTTCGGAATTACTGAACATGGCAAAATGCTAACCGTATTAGCAGTAATTACGAAAAAAAGCATTTCAGCTATGTTCATTGAGAATAAGGCTTTTA
>JBEANW010000554.1:0-6320 GCA_041165225.1 Cyanobacteriota bacterium
GCCATCGCCAAACAATCCGCGTCGGACAAAAATTGTTGCCACAGTAGGGCCAGCCACCCTTGAGCCTGACATTTTGAGACAATTGATTATAGCAGGAGCAACCACCCTCAGAATTAATTTCTCTCATGGTACGCAACAAGATCATCAAAAGGCGATCCGTTTAATCAGACAGACTGCTTTTGAATTAGACCAGCCTGTAGGTATTTTGCAAGATTTACAAGGACCTAAAATTCGCTTGGGTAAATTTGCTGCGGGAAAAATAGTGCTAAAAAAAGGCGATCGCTACATCCTAACCAGTCGTCAAGTAGAATGTAATCAGGAAATTGGCTGTATTAGCTACCAGAAACTGGCGGAAGAAGTGCCAGAAAATGCCACTATTTTGTTGGACGATGGCAAAGTGGAAATGCAGGTAGAAAACATCGATAAAACTAACCAAGATCTGCACTGTCGAGTGGTAGTGGGGGGAGATCTCTCCAGCAATAAAGGAGTTAATTTTCCTGGAGTTTGTCTTTCAGTTAAAGCTTTAACTCAAAAGGATCGTGAAGACTTGATGTTTGGTTTGGATCAGGGAGTAGACTGGATTGCTCTCAGTTTTGTCCGTAATCCCCAAGATATCCTCGAAATCAAAGATTTAATTGCTAGTGCGGGAAAGTCTATCCCCGTAATTGCCAAAATTGAAAAGCATGAGGCGATCGAACAGATGGATGCCATCCTATCATTATGTGATGGGGTGATGGTAGCCAGGGGAGATCTGGGGGTAGAATTACCTCCCGAAGATGTGCCAATTCTGCAAAAACGTCTTATTGCTACCGCTAATCGGTTAGGCATTCCGATTATTACCGCGACTCAAATGCTAGATAGCATGGTGAATAATCCTCGACCGACTCGCGCCGAAGTCTCAGATGTGGCTAACGCAATCTTAGACGGTACAGATGCCGTAATGCTCTCTAATGAGACAGCCGTGGGGAGTTATCCTGTAGAGGCGGTTGAAACTATGGCCACGATCGCCTGTAGAATTGAACAAGAACAAGGTACAAATAAGCTGAAACGCACCAAACGCTCTATCACCCATGCGATCTCAGCAGCGGTGGGGGAAATCGCTTCCCAGTTAGATGCAGCGGCGATTATGACTCTGACTAAAACTGGAGCAACAGCTCGTAATGTTTCTAAGTTTAGACCAAAAACACCAATTCTCGCCATTACTCCCCATGTCTATGTTTCTCGTCGGTTACAACTAGTTTGGGGCGTAAGACCCTTGCTGGTACTGGATCTATCTTCTGCTACTCAAACTTTCCAAGCTGCCATCAACGTTGCCCAAGAGAAAAATTGGCTAGCGGCAGGAGATCTAGTGGTCATGACCGCAGGTACTCTCCAGGGGGTAGCAGGTTCTACGGATTTGATTAAGGTGGAACTAGTGAAGGCAATTCTGGGGGAAGGTTCGGGCATTGGTCAGGGAGCAATTAGCGGTCGAGCTAGGGTTGCCCAAAGTGCTGCGGATATCACTGATTTTAACCCAGGAGAAATTTTAGTCACTTCTTCTACCAATGCTCAGTTTGTCGATATTATTCGTCAAGCATCAGGAATTATTACGGAAGAAGATGACATCACTAGTCATGCTGCGGTGATTGGTTTGCGCTTGGGTATTCCTGTCATTGTGGGCTTGAAAAATGCCACAGAAATCATCCGCGAGGGAGCAATTCTCACTCTGGATGCCAAGCGTGGGGTAGTTTACTCAGGGACGATTAATAAGCAGTAGTGTCTGAATTGCTAAGTAATCTAAAGTTAATCTAGATTATCTAGTTCAGGACTTAATGATGTTCTATGGCGTAGCAAATGAGTTCAATACGATTATTGAGGTCTGATTTACGCAGTAAACTGCTAACATATTTTTCGATGGTGCGGGGAGAGAGATGTAGCTGTTGCCCAATTTCTATATTGGAGCGGCCTTCAATCAATAACTTGAAGACTTCTATTTCTCGTTGGGTTAGTTTGAGCCGATCGTATAGTTTATGAGCATCGTCATCTTTATTCTTGTTCTTACTGGGAACTTCTAAGAATTCAGCAGTGGATTCAGCAACAGTGTTACTTGTCTCAATGCGATCGCCATGAGAGAATCTGAGTTCCGAATGGATTACCTGCGATCGCTCTAGCAGATTCCGAATAATTGCCCCCAATTCTTCCATTTCAAAAGGTTTCGGCAGATACAGGTCACAGCCTACCTGATAGCCGTGAATACGAGCAGTTGTCTCACTAAATTCACTGAGTAAGATTACTGGTAATAAACGATATTGAGGTAAACGACGGATGTTTTTAATCAGTTCATAACCGTTTTTATAGGGCATTTTGATATCGGAAATCAATAGATGAGGATGATATTGTTCCAACATCGCCAGGGCTTGTTCACCATTTTCTGCCGTAATGACCGAATAGCCATTAAGTTCTAAATAATCGTTGATGGACAGACGTATCGCTGGATCGTCTTCCGCAACCAAAATCAATAAAGGCATTAGCTTTTAGCCTATTTGTTCCCCTAGTTCCCCTTATCTTAGCCCCAATTCCGTTGCATATTTATATTTTCTTAAAATGATCACAGAAGTTTTCCTGGAAGTTGCCATAGTAAAATTTCGCTAATATATTTAATATATTCAAAACCGAATATTGAAACTGGATGGGAGTTGTACCGTTGTGACCCATTGCTGAAAACCGAAGGAGAGCGAATCTGAACAGCAACCTTAAGTTATCTGAAGGCATTAATTGTCTGCGGAATGATATTAAGAATCCGCCAGTCGTGGCAGGTTTTCGGACAGTCTGATTGAGTTAGTTTAGGTGTGGAGTTTTTATCGCTTCCTCCACTTAATTACTACCGAGGGAAGGCGCAATCCTTCAACAAAACGGTCTAAGGTAGTAGACGTAAATCGGCTTGCTCAATAGATCAATATGCAAAAGTCAGTTAAGATTAATGCCCTTAGCCTTTTCTTGCAAGTAGGTTGAGGGTTTTTTCCTGATTTTTGAGCTATTTATCATCTTTAGTACTATCAAGATTAATGTCCTTGACGTTTCTGGCAATCCGAGAAAGTTCGCTTTTCTCATTAATTGAAACACGGGATGG
This sequence comes from Cyanobacteriota bacterium, assembly GCA_041165225.1. GTDB lineage: Bacteria > Cyanobacteriota > Cyanobacteriia > Cyanobacteriales > Xenococcaceae > Waterburya. The sequence continues at coordinate 3,110 of JBEANW010000554.1, forward strand.
CGAGCCACTAATAATCCCCTCATAATTGCGGAAAGATTCTTTGATATAGGGGATTTCTGGTGCATCAGCACTAATGACATATTCCCGAATCCCTTTATCATGCCAAGAACCACGCATCTTAAAGACATTCATTGCCCGAGACATTTCTCCCCGAATTTCCACATATTGCAGCAGAATAATGGTGTCGGTAATCGTGGAAATATGAGATTCCGTGATGGAATTAGCCCCCAAAAACTGATCGGTGGTGTTAGTAAAGAAACCTGTAATTTCTTCCTGTTTAGCATAACCCGTGACCCCAATCACAAACTGCCGAAAGGAATTATTGGTAACTCCTCTCGCCAAGGCGGAAAGAGAATCGATCGCAATTCTTGAAGGTTTAAAATCAGTAATCTCCGACTTAATCATTTGCAGGTGATCTTCTAAGCCTGCTGATTCTGGATAGCAGCAAAGTATTTTTAATAGTCCCTTGCGCTCCATTTCCTCAAAATCTACCCCCCAAGAAGAAGCATTACGAGATAGCTGCGCTCTCGACTCTTCATAGGCAAACAACACCGCTCTTTCTCCCTGACGACAACCTTCTTCCAGGAACTTACTGACCAATAGAGTTTTGCCTGTTCCTGTCGCTCCTGTGGCTAAGATAATTGAATCTTTGAAGAAACCTCCTCCACATAGTTTATCTAAAGTTTTGACCCCAGAAGAACGACGTACATTAGAAGAACGTTGAGTCAGACGCATTGCCCCTAGGGGGAAAATATTAATTCCATCATTAGTAATGGTAAAGGGATATTCCCCCTTCATGTGGGTAGTTCCCCGTAGTTTGAGAATCTCAATGGTTCGACGGCGACGTTCTCCTTCTAAAACATTACGAATGATAATTACATTATCAGAAACAAATTCTTCTACGCCAAAACGGGCAATTTGTCCGTATTCTTGGACTCTTTCCGTGGTCAAAATCGAAGTGACTTCAAGCAGCTTGAGCCTTGCTACCAAACGAAATATTTCTCTTCGTACTACTGAAGCTGCATCATATTGCTGAAATACTGCGGTTACGGAATCGATGGAAACTAGCTTGGCTTTGTATTTACGGATAGCATATTGAATACGCTCAATTAGCGCTGATAGATCAAAATTGCCAACCACTTCCTGCCCTTCAGGATCAGGAGACGCATCGAGAATAAATAACTTGCCGCGATCAATTAGATGTTGTAGATCCCAACCAAAACTAAAGGCGTTCTCGATAATGTCCTTGGGTGATTCTTCAAAGGTGACGAAGATTCCTGGACAATCAAAGAACTCAATGCCGAGATAAAGAAACTGCACCGCTAGCAAAGTTTTTCCTGTGCCTGAAGTTCCACTCACTAGAGTCGTTCTGCCAATGGGTAAACCACCATGGGTGATTTCGTCAAACCCTTCAATCATCGTGCGAGTTTTCCGCACGCCCTGGGGGAATTGTTCATCTGGTTGAGGTTGCTCGGAAGGATTTGGTTCGTTCATCAAAAGTCAGAATGGCGAGTTTCCATGGTTAAAATTAATTAATATTAATCAATTTTTAACAATCAGTACAATATTTTACATCTAATTCAACCATCTGATTTTACAATCTTTCCTCGCGAATTTCTTCGTACAACAGATCTAACCCGATTAACACTTTCTCGCGATCGCTCAAGTCGCCAATAATTTTTCTGACGGGAAGTGGCAAAACTTTCGACAGTGTTGGAGTCGCCAAAATCTTATCTTCTTCTGCTAACTGGGGATTTTTCAACACATCAATCACCTTGAGGGCATATACTCCTTGGAAATCTTTCTCCAGAATGTTTTTCAGCATCTTCAAGGCTCTAACTGAATTTGGCGTGTTTCCTGCAACGTACAACTTTAGTACGTAAGTTTTTCTAAATTGATCCATAATGTCTACCAATTTATCAATTAGCGTCAAGTGATAAATTTTAAAATTTTCTTAAGAAACACTAACAAGATTGCAAACAGTTAATCTAGCTTAAAGTCCGGTATTTATTCCACTGTAAATAGCAAATTTATTGAAGCATCAGACTCAGGAATGGAACGACGATAGATTTCACACAAATGAGAGATGATATCAATCAAAGGTAAGCGATAGTCTAGCAAAATATCGTCATTGCGCCCCTCTATTCTTAGCTGGTGGGTAAAATCATCCATCAAATCCATATGTATTTCCAGAATTTGTGAAGTGGAGATATTGGCAAAAAAAGCGCGATCGACAAACTCATCAATTAATTGATTAATCTCAGTACCGTGATCAAAATAAGTTAGTAAAATGTGACGATAGCTTAGAGCGATCTGGTTTACGAGCTTCTCTTGCTCTTCTGTCGATAAATTTGGCCAAAAAGCATCGGGGTTGCGCTTGTAAAAAAAACCCAAGTAGCCCAGTCTTTCTTTTAGCTTCTCTGTTAAGCGTCGTTGCTGGAGAATTAGAGATCTTGGGACTTCTGTTTCCTGCTCTTCCTGTCCAAAACCATGACCATCAGTTTTACTTCCAGGAGCGAGACTAATAAATTTATTAATCGCCAAATTGATATAGGAGTTGATTTCTTTAAGCTGTTTCGGATACAGCCTAATCTCTGCTGGATGATAGATGTTACTAGTTTCTAGATCGATCAAGCAGGCTGCAAAATCATTCTCGTTCTCGGCTTCCCAATTAATTGACTCTGCTTCCAAAATAACTGTCGGCAGCAAAATCTCGGCTTTTCTGAGTCGATTTAGTAATGAATCTAGCTGTTCATTGAGGCTTAAGACTAAGCAGTCAATCTGCTCGTAATGATTAATTACAAAGTCGGCGAAATCTGACATCAGACCAAGACACTTAAGCTCGTAGCGATCGCTATTTAACAGTTTGCCCACCAGATCCCATAGCTGTACCTGGCTAGAAAACAAGCAGATCTGTAACTTAGTAGTTGTGGTAGTTCCTGAAGAGGAATAATTAGCTTGATGATCTGACATGATGATCTGACACTGTAGACTGACACGAAAATATAAAAATGAGAGAAGATTTGCTTTCAGATAGCCTTATTTAATAAAAATTTAACATTTATTGCACCTTTTGGCAGATTGTAATAAATCATTACTAAAAATAAACATATTCTGGGGACAAAAAGTATTACCATGAGCCTAGACTAAAGTTTCTAACAAATTAAACTTTCAATCAAAGTAAAATTGCAATGAAGTTTAGTTATTAGAG
>JBEANW010000555.1:0-4130 GCA_041165225.1 Cyanobacteriota bacterium
GCTAGTTTTTTGCCACCACGGGAGACATAGGGAGGCTGCTCTTTAACTTCAATCTCCGCAGTGATGTTAATTTCTGTTCCAGGTTTATCAACAACCTCTTGGTTTACCTTAACCTTCCCCGCCCTAATCAAACTCTGAGCCAACGTCCTAGATTCACAGAGTTCTAGAGTTACTAATAATTTATCTAATCGCTGTTTTGCCAAGATAGGTTAAAAATCTGAAAAGATATAACTTTAAGATGGAAGCAAACTTATAATACCAGTTATGGCGCTACGCGCTTGGGAAAAGGGAAGCAGCGCGGTCTTGGGGGTTTCCCCCATGAGCGACTGCATCAAGAAGGGAAAGGGGAAAAGTCTGCTCTCTCCAGGTTTCAGCTTTTACCAATGTCCTAATCTTAATGCGGAACGCTATACCATCACCAACTAAAAACAGAGACGAAATAAAGGCAAAAAAAAACCAGAGCTAGCAATATATTCTCACCATGCAGGCTCTGGATATGTTCGAGAAGTATCTTCATATATATTAGACACTTGCCTAATGATGATCATCAGTCATTTGACTGAATGTTAATTTTGAGACATCAGCAAGATGACTTAGATTAATTGGCGTTTTAATTAACTGCTCAGTCATCACTAATGCACCAAGCGACAAACGAGATGGAGGCTAAAGCTAATATCCACCAACCAAGAGAGCCAAGAAAAATAGCTAAATCCACAGGCAGAAAGATCAAGGAGTGACTTAAAAACCAATTGCCAATTAACAGCAAAACTATAATAACAACGAATAACATAGTCTTACGAACTCCGAACTCCAATATAAGCCAAGGCAGTAATCGCCGAGAACAGCAAAGCCAAAGCGGGAGCGATCGCAATGAGCCAGATTTGATTGAGTAGCAATAACCAACAACAGATGAATATTAACGTAATGGAAACGGCAATTGCCACCATGATCTGAATGGGCGATCGCTTGGCAACTAAAATTATCACAGCGCCAATCATTGACCAGAAAGTAATCCACAGCAGTTCTAGCCAATCTGGTACCCACCACAGCAGTTTTTGCTCTCCCAGGATCACATCAATGAGCTGGCTAGTCATCAGGGCATGAATCACCACCCCTGGAGAACGTTTTGCCTGTTGGCCTCTACTGTAAGGAGTATCGTGGAGATCATGATTGTATCCCTGCACGCCAATTAAAACAATTTTGTCCTGCACTAATTGATTAACCTCTGGTGGAGCCATAGAGAGAATTGTTCTGAGGGGGATCGTTTGGGGTAAAGCCCGACGATAATTAAGGAGAATCTGATAGCCTTGAGTTTCAGGTAAACGATATCCGCCACTGACAGCCTGAAGTTTGGGGAAGACAATGTGGTTAATCTCTAAGGGTTCTTGGGCATTAAATTTAGTTGGGATATCCCCTAGATATTTAAGCGCTAACCGTAGGCTGAGGGAAAAACTCGTGTCACATACATCATCGGGGGACATCCCCAGAATTTGCCGACGAATTGCACCATCATTATCGATCGCCCAATTGCTAAACCCTAGCTGCGGGGTCGTAAGTTGAGACGGGGGGGCAATGCTAACTAAGGTGGGCAGGTTTTGAATCCGACAAATTCCCACAAAATTATCATTTTGGGCAATGGTGGCAGCTAGTTGCGGGTCAAGGGGAAAATCATGAATTATGTCTGAGGCGATCGCCTTAACCTGTCCTGATTCCAGTTGCTGCAATAGCTGGTGGAGGACTGGATCAGCCAAAGAACCATGCATATTCATTGCCATACCCTGTTCTCTTTGATAAATAAGATCTTGGTCGTCAATAGTGACCACTAAAACCCGCTGATCTACGGGGGGATGATAACCCCAGACCATCAAGCGATCATAAGAGTTTAATTCTCCTCCTGCCAACCAACCCCAAACTTGTAGCCACCAGACAAGGGCAGTGGCGATCGCTGAAATCCAGATCGTCTTGACTAATAACCCTCTTAGGTAACTAACTTTGAGGCGAAAGGGGACATGAGCATCTGGTTGGTAGCTCAAATCTGCCCATTGAGGGGGAATTACCGCAGGATTTTGGTAAATTATCGGCAGCCAACTAGCACAAGGAAACTGGGTTTCCCAACTCTGGAGCTGTTCTCTGGCTGTTCTCATGGATAGATAGAGAGAATTGCCCCCAGCATAAGCCTGAAGAAAATACTTAAGAAACTGCTGTGCCATCTCGTCAGGAATGGGCAGTCGCATCACAATGGACTGGGGTAAAGACAGTTGCCCCAATTCTTCCGCTAAACCCAATCCATCACAGGAGTTGAAAATTGCTAATTGTAACCCTGAAGCGATCGCCTGTTTAAACCCATGCTTGAGTTGTTCAATCGTTAACTGATCTTCGGCGTTGAGATACAAAATCCCCTGTCGTTCTAGTGTTCTGCTGTGTCCTGCAAAAAAAACAATATCCCAGGTATCCTGCCAGAGGCGATCGTATAGTTTTGGGATAGTTGGTTCAACCAAAAATTTGACCTCTCCAGTTTCGAGAGTATCAAGAAAAGTCCGATCTGCCTCAAGATTAATGCCCTGACTATCCCCTAAGATCGCTAAAATTTTAACCCGCTGATGCTGCTGTAGTTTTGGCACCAAGGGGACACGGGCAAAATTCGGGTTACTGACGGCAATCTCTAAATTAGGATAGCTTTCTACCAGATCCCAACAACACCAGGGAAGTTGATAAATTTCAGGGCGATCGCTACAGATTAAGATTCTGGCGGATTCTGAGGGATTCAACTCTTCCCGTAAACGTTTATCAACGGGACTGAAATCTGGAGAGTTCAACCACTGGACTAATGCTTGCTGAAGCTGATGAGCCGATTTGATTAATTGCTGGTAGTGCTGGTAAGGGTTAATTGAGCCATCGTAAATAATTTGCTGGGGCTTAATTCGATGGTTGTTACCTAACAAGTAATAGTGTTGCTGCCAAGTAGTTAGATAGTAGTCTAATTCTGATGCGGGAGGTAAACTTCCTGTACAACCTCGCTCAACAGACTGACCTTCCTGTCCAATTTCGGCGCTAACCAGAAACCCTGATGCTAAACTGCCACTAAATTTAAGAACTACTAGCTTGCTCATGAATCAATTAAAGGATAGCCCGCTGCAATCTTATAATAAGACAAGATAAAAGACTATATTTTGTAAGCTAACCTCTCTTATACAATGTTTAATTGGTTTCGCCGTAACGAAAAAGCACAGCAACCGCCCGAAACAACACCTGAAGTAACTGCACCTGAAGTAACTACCGACGCTGAAGAGTCATCAGCCGAACCAGCCGAACCAGATTATCTTGCTTTCGCCAAGGCTGCTTATAAAAATATTCAAGAGCGTAAAGGTGAAGCCCAACAGATAATTGAGCCAGTAGTTGAGCCAGAAAAACCAACTGCATCAGCAGATGTAGCAGAAGCCTCCCCAGAATCTACAGAAATCCCAGGGACAGAAATCGAGGGGGTTGAAGAAGTTGCAACGGAAACTATTCAGGAAACTATTAAAACAGAGACTGTTGAACCCGTTGAGGTAGAAACTAGTACCCCCGTCGCCGAAGTTCCTGCTTGGATGCAGAAGTCTCAAGGGTTAGCCAAGCTGAAAGAAACAGCTATTGAAACCCCAACGGCAGAAGTTGAAGTAGCCGAAACAGGGTTAGACGAAGATTTTATTTGGTCATCTCAAGTCCTGGCTAAAAGTGGTCGCACCGCTGAAAACATCTCGGAAGAAGAAATTAGTTGGTTGACAAAACTACGACAGGGACTGGGAAAAACCCGTATTGGGTTAGTCAATCAACTGAAGGCAATTGTCGGTAAAGGCCCTCTGAATGAGGATGCGGTAACCTCAATTGAGAGTCTTTTGTTACAAGCGGATGTGGGTATTGAAGCCACGGATTATATTATTGAAACCCTGCAACGCAAATTAAAAGCAGAAGTCCTGCCTCCAGATCAAGCGATCGCTTATCTAAAGACCATTCTCCAAGATATCCTCGACAAACCACTGCAAAATCTACCAGATTGTGCCTTTGTGCCTGAAAAAGGCGAGTTCAATATTTGGCTCTTAACAGGGGTAAACGGCGCAGGTAAAACCACTACGATTGGTAAACTAGCAAAC
>JBEANW010000556.1:0-3182 GCA_041165225.1 Cyanobacteriota bacterium
TAGTGCCTCCAATCCGGAATATTACCTCCAGATTTTCCCTTTGAGTAATAATCGGCTCTTACTGCTAGAGCCGTCCCAGCACGCACATTATTTCTGACGACGTTCTTAAAGTCGGAAGTCCGATATTTTTGCTCTACGAGAGGCAATAGATATCTAGAAATATAATCACGTCCATAATCATGATTATTTGCATAAATAATAATTTTGGAATTATCTTTTAATTCCAAAATCACCCCTTTGATACCTTTTTTAAGGGGTGGAAATTTCGGGTTTCTCTGACCGTTATAGTGAGGAATATGAATTGTATTATATCCAGATTTTAGTTCTTTTATTTTATAAACAATTGCTAACTGGGGAATATCATCCCCAGGTTTCAATACCCAACCTTCTGGAAAACTTAAAATCGAATCACTAGAATTATTTTTTTCAACTCCCAACCTAAAGACTATTTGCTTGTTCAAAATGTCCAAAGCTGAGTCTTTTGCCCTAATAACTAATCCAGCTTTTAAAGCGCTTCTACCACGGGATAAATCATCATCTTTCTTTACATCTTTAAAATGTTTAACAACGTCCGTGTTATGAATCTGACGAATTACTTTTGATGTAAATTTCCAAGAACTAAAATTTTTAGGTAAAGTCATCCGGGTTGTTTGTCCTGGTCAGAAATTACTGGCGAAGTTGATGCTTTATCGCTTTCAGCCTCACTTTTTTCAACTGGCTTATTAGCTTTTACTGGTGCGGGTGGTTGCTCTTCTAGCGCTTTTTTAAAGTTGGCTTGATGCTCTCTAAATTGGTTTACTTCTTGAGTGATGCTTAAGACATCACCAGTGACAGAACTAAGGCTGTTAGCTGCATCAGTAAGCCCTTCAAGCCTATCAACCATTTTTTGAAATTTCAAATTTGGTGCAGCAATACCACTAACGTTCTCAGCCATTGGGGGGTAAGAATCCTCTGCTATTACCCCATTTTTCCGTAAAGAATTCCCAATCCGTCCGACATTTTCTGCCGTCCATTCCCCTACTTGCCGAGCGGAATCAAACATCCCCCTCATTGAGGAATACATATTGGATGAAGCTTGATAGACTCTATTTGCCTTCTGCCAGGTAAATACTAAATTATTAAAAACTGGCTCACCAAGTATTTGTTTCAGCCAATCGCCTATCTCTCTTCCTATTACTTGATTAGCATCATACGGCTGACCATTCTCGTCTTTTAGCCCGATAATCGCAAACCCATTACTAATAACCTGGAGAAGTGTAGAAACCAAATCACGACTTAACATAGCGGCATTGTGTAGCGTGACTATCAAGGTCAAAGCATTAATTATCTCTGGTAATTTTAGTCTTTCAGATAATTTGTCAAATCGCTCTTTGACATTACTCGTTAAATTATTGACTCCATCATTTAGGTTATTAACTCCATTATTAATATTATTCAGCTTACCGTCGGCTGCATTCATTCTATTGAGAATCTGCTGTGCTAAATTATTGTCCACTTTTCCCGGTACTCCTGGTACTCCTTGTATTCCCGGCTTCCCTGGTACTCCTGGTACTCCTGGTACTCCTTGGGTCCCCGGTTTCCCTGGTACTCCTTGGGTTCCCGGTTTCCCTGGTAATCCTGGTACTCCTTGGGTTCCCGGTTTCCCTGGTACTCCTTGTATTCCCGGCTTCCCTGGTAATCCTGGTACTCCTTGGGTCCCCGGTTTTAACGTCCGGGTATTGGCTTGATCCGCAACTTTCCGCACTTGACGAGTTTCGTATAAAGCGTCATTAGCTAATTTTTTAGCTGTATTAATAAGAGATTCAAGTATTCCTCTACCTTGACGAGTTTCGTATAAAGCATCATTAGCTATTTTCTTAGCGCCGTTAGCAAGAGATTCAAGTATTTTCTTCCCTTGTCGAGTTTCGTATAAAGAGTCGTTTGCCTTTTTATCTACGTCTTTAATTTTTGAATCAAGTGCTTTTCTGCCTTGCCGAGTTTCGTATAGAGCGTCATTAGCTATTTTACGAATAGGATCAATTTTAATTTGAAAGTTGGTTAACTGACGATTTACGTAATTTCGTATTTCCCCTGTTGCTTTAGACAGACGATTTAAATCATTTGAATTTATTTTTTCTAACCTTTCTAACTGTTTGATTCTATTACTTTGTTTTATAGCAAGTCTTAAACTTATTGCAGCCTCTCTTCCATACAAATCAATTTGTCTTTGTGTTGAATCATTTACTTGTTTGGTGAGCCAGAGGTTCCCTAGTCCTAGACCGACTCCTACTATTCCTGTCGCAAAATTTGCGGCTCCAACAATCTTTGTAGCGGCACCAGTTCCTAGTGCCTTCGATATTGGATTTGTTAGTGTTTGGATACCTTTTAGTGCTTTTTGCAATCCTGGAAAAGCTTTTCTAACTTTGTTGAATTCTACTACATTACTTTTAACTACTTTTAGGTGTCGAACCGTTTGACCTAAGTTAGTATTTTGAGGGATTTTCGGGAATTGTACTACACTCATTGCAATTATCTAAAAAATGAACCAATTAAATTATTTATTGATTGAACCGCAGATTCAACAACGTTGACGTATTTAGAAATATCAAGAACAGTCTTTTCTACATTAGTGGCTCTATCTTCTAGTTTAACTATTCGCTTGTATATAGGAGTTAGATCAATGTCCTTATCCTGCTTGTTCTTACAGCATCTTGCTTGCTCTTTTTCAAGAGCATTTAATTTTCCTTTTAATCCATTTATAGTATTATTTAATCCATCTATTTTTCCACCAAGCCTACCTAAAGCTGCATCTATTTCCTCACAAGAACTTGCCATAAATTATTGAATCCTATTTGCTAAATTATGGATTTTTTGAGATATAGATTCACATGGGATACAGCAGTATCCTGGATAATGATTAGCCTTACATTCAATATGCTCATCAGGGCAATTCCCACATTGAACCTCAAAAACACAAGGACAATCCCCTTGGTCTTGAAAAATTAGCTCACCGCTTTTCGTGTTGAAAACTTGAATTGCACATCTATCTTTTCCTGCAATTGGACATTTAATAGTTGAATCAATAACAAGTGTGTCAGGGTCCCCAACTACCCCAGCCTCGTCAAACGTATCATTACCACATCGTAGAGGGAGAAACTCTATCATTCTTGTGCCGTAATAATTTGATGCGATTGTAAGCGCTT
>JBEANW010000557.1:0-5109 GCA_041165225.1 Cyanobacteriota bacterium
CTGCCAGTAATTGTCAAAAAATCTGACGGTGGATATAACTACGCCACGACAGATCTTGCTGCTATTCGTTATCGGGTGAGAGAAGATCAAGTACAACGGGTAATTTATCCTGTCGGTTCAGAGCAAAACAATCACTTTGCCCAAATTTTTCAGGTAGGCAGAAGGGCAGGCTGGATTACCCCTGACCATGACTTCGTCCATGCGGAATTTGGTTTAGTATTAGGGGAAGATGGCAAGAAGCTTAAAACTCGTTCGGGAGAGGCAATTAGGCTCAAAGATTTACTCGATGAAGCGATCGCCAGGGTGCATACCGATTTAAAAACTAGATTTGCTGCTGAAGAACGAACTGAAAGTCAAGAATTTATTGAGCATTCTGCCGAGGTGATTGGCATCAGCGCGGTTAAATATGCGGATTTAAGCCAGAATCGTACCTCTGACTATCGATTTAGCTACGATAAAATGCTCGATCTCAAAGGTAACACTGCACCATATTTACTCTATGCCTATGTGCGGGTACAGGGGATTAGCCGTAAAGGAAATATTGATTTCCAGCAGTTAGGCGGTACAAGCATAGTACCAGCCGAAACTACAGAATTAGCCCTGGCAAAACATATTTTGCAGTTAACAGAAGTTCTGAGAGATGTGGAGCAAGACTTATTACCTAATCGTATTTGTTTATATTTGTTTGAATTAAGTCAAAAATTCAATCAGTTTTACGATCAATGCCCGATTTTGCAAGCAGATGAGCCACAAAGAACCTCTCGCTTGATCTTGGCGGACTTAACGGCACGCACGATTAAGTTAGGATTGTCTTTACTGGGGATTAATGTCCTAGAAAGGATGTAGGGAATTCGGAGTTCGGAATTCGGAGTTCGGAGTTCGCCCTACGGGTTCGACAGTTCCTTCAACGGGGGGAACCCCCGCAACGGACTGTCTCAGAGTTCGGAGTTCAAATCAAACCCAAGATTATGCCGATCGCGATCGCCCCCAGCCACCAAACTCCTTGAACTAAACTTCCTGGCTGCTTACTAGGCAGTTGTCCCCAAAAGTAAGAGAGTAATAATATTTCGCCGATGGCGATCGCCACTGAGATGGTTAATACTTGGTCAATTCCCCAAATTAAGCCACTCAGACAGACTAAGGCGGTAGGCATAATCGTACCCAAAGCGATTCCTTGAGTTTTGGTCTGGGGTTCTGAGCTAACTATCGCGGCTGCTCCTAGTTGGGTAACGGCGATCGCTATGGTGGCTAAAATGGAGATCGTAATCATCGAGACGCTCAATTCAACTCGACTAGCAGTATAGCTAATGCCCCAGGTGGCGATCGTCGTGACGGTAGAAATTGCCACCCCACCAATAATTTTGGGCTTGATTAATGAATTACTCCCAGCACTGGTAATCACAGCAACCTCTTGAGTTGCTGCCATAGGTAAATCTAGCTCTAAATCTGGCTCTAAATCTGGTTCTAAGTCTATCTCAAGCAAAGCTTTTTGGGCAGTTTGAGCATCGGGGAAGCGTTGACTAACTTTGGCATTAGTCATTTTTTCTAGCCAACTCAAAAACTGTGGTTCTAAAGTGGGCAACAGTTGCCTTATGTTTAGTTGATAAGGATCATCGGCTACCGCAGCAGCACGAACCTCAGCAATGTCTTGGTGAGTTAACAAACAGACTAAACAAACTCCCAAACTATAAATATCCGAGGCGATAGTTGGTTGGATAATCTGTTCTGGAGCAATAAATCCTGGGGTTCCCCGAAAAACACTGCTAGCGTCAACCTCTTTACTGCCTAAGCTGGAAAAACCAAAATCGATCAGGTAAACATTTAAAGCTTCGTCAAGCAAAATATTGTCTAGGGAAAGATCACGGTGAATTATCGGCGGGTTTTGCTGCTGGAGATAAATTAAGATATCTAGCATTTTTTGAGCGATTTGCCTAACCTCAGCTAATGTTAGGAGTCGAAAGCCATTACAGGGAGTAGCAGCAATGTATTCTTGAACCAAGCAAAAACCATTATCTGTTTCTATACTGTGCAAATACTGAGGAATGTTAAGATGTCTTAACTTTTGTAAGATTGCAATTTCCTGACTATAGGCTTTGTATCCTGACCAGCTTGAATTAGCTTGAGCAAAGCAAAATTGTTTAATAACCACCGTTTTTTGGGTCTTAATTGCGATGGCTTTCCAGGTAATTCTTCCCCCCTCTCGATTGCGACCTAATTCTGCTTCGATGTGATATCCATAGTCAGTTAAATCGGGATAATCGCTCATTTTAAACTTTTATATAAATGTTTGTTTATGCTTAACGGCAGTTGTAAATTGTGATCATAGTTAACCTGGATAAAACTTATTTTATCTAGATTTAAACTAGCAGTTTTAACCCGAAGGTCAACAGATCAAATATAGACATTAGGCTATCAAAGTTTAATTTTCGATTTTCAAAACTGGATTGCAGATATTTGACAATCATCTTACTTTCTGGGGAGATGGATCTGAGACAAAATTCTTTTTATTAAAAACCCTCGCTAAATATTGCCTATCGAACATTTAATGTGATAAAAAATACAGAATGTGCAAAAAATGTGAACTATCTAAAATCAAAATTTTTATACCATATCCTGTTTTAAAATTCCAACTATTAACTGCCAAATATCATAAATATTATTAATAAATTAGTCAGTAATCGAGATGAAATTTTTCGATATTGAAAATACATAAATAATGCCAACGAAAAATATCTTATTAGTAGAGGATAATCCTGATGATCAAGAGTTGATGAAACTGGCTTTTGCTCAAGGAGAAATTCCCCATAACTTAGTTGTAGCAGCCGATGGAATTGAAGCTTTAAACTATCTCCAAAGACAAGCAGTTAATTACAGAGGAACAACTGAATCAAGGGAGCTTGACTCTTGGGCAATGCCTGCTTTAGTAGTGCTAGATTTAAATCTTCCACGAATCAGTGGAATCGAGGTTTTAAAACGCATTCGCGCCGATTCTTACACCAGGATTATCCCTGTCGTGATTATAAGCTCTTCAAATGAACCACAAGACCTCATTGACAGTTATATTAATGGTTGCAACAGTTATATTAGAAAGCCAATTCACTTTACGCAACTCCAATCTTTTGTGAGAGAGATAAGTACGTATTGGTTGACTGTCAATCAGCTTCCCACTGTTTTTGGAGTCCCAAATGAGTAAACTTCTGCGAGTCTTAATTATTGAAGATTCAGAAGACGATGCCGAACTATTAGCTATTGCCCTAGAAAGTGGGGGTTATCAGGTAATTCATCAGCGAGTTGATACCAGGGTAGATATGGAAACTGCTTTGTCCAACTCTCAACCTTGGGATATTGTCATCGCAGATTATTCAATGCCTCAGTTTAGTGCGATCGCTGCCCTCGAAGTTTTAAAAGAATGGCAGTTAGATTTGCCCTTTGTGATTGTCTCAGGGAAAATTGGCGAGGATACGGCAGTAGCAGCCATGAAGGCGGGAGCGCATGATTATTTGGTTAAGGGACAACTGGGGCGACTGCTGCCTGCGGTAGAGCGGGAGCTAAGGGAAGCCATTCTCAGAGAAGAATATCGGGCAGCCCAGAAAAGGCTCAGATATCTCGCCTACTATGATAAGTTGACGGATTTACCCAACCGAGTCTCATTTTTAGATCATCTCAATAGTGAAATCGCCCTATATCAAGAAATTTATGCCCGCCAGGGGAATAGTAAACCACCTCAACATCAATTTGCTGTCCTGCTTCTAAGCATCGATCGCTTTCACAATATTAAGCGTAGTCTCGGCTATGAAATTAGTGACAAACTGTTAATGGCGATCGCCCGCCGTTTAGAAGAGTGTATCGTTGATCTGGAGATGAATGTAGCTGCCAAAATTAGCGAAGACGAATTTGCCCTGTTGGTCACAGGACTCAAAAATCCTCACGAGGTAGTTAATCGCGCCGAGTGTTTATATCGAGAACTAATCAAACCTTTTGAAATTGATGATACGACCGTTTGCTCGACGGTGAGTATTGGCATTGCCTTAAATCAAGACCATAATCGCGAACCCGAAAAAATGTTGCGCTGGGCAGATACCGCCATGCAATATGCCAAGGTCAACTTTGCCAAAACTTCGGTACTGTTTGATGCCACCATGCAGATCAAGGCAGTAGAAAAACTGCGAATCGAAAACGATTTGCAACGGGCGATCGATAATCATCAGCTATATTTGAACTACCAGCCGATTGTTTCTCTGGAGACGGGAAAAATTAATTGTCTAGAAGCTCTTGTCAGGTGGAAACATGATTCTTTAGGCATAATTCCCCCAGATAAATTTATTCCCATTTGCGAAGAAACTGGACAGATTATCGCCCTTGGTCAATGGGTACTATCGGAAGCCTGCAATCAGCTAGTAAATTGGCAAAAAGCTCTTATGGGGGACTCATCCTTAACCATGAGCATCAATCTTTCTCGCATTCAAATTTATCATCCTGAATTAATTCCCCAAATCGACAACCTCTTAGAATCGCTAAATTTGGCAGGAAAAAACCTTAAATTAGAGATTACCGAAAGTACCCTCATGGAAAACACCTCCGCTGTCACCAGGGTTCTCGAACAGTTAAAAGAACGTGAAATCAAGCTGTGTCTTGATGACTTTGGTACGGGCTATTCTTCTCTTAGCTATCTGCGTTATCTACCCGTGGATACAGTGAAAATAGACCGTTCCTTTATTGGCCCTGAAATTAACGATACTAATTACGGTATCGTCAAGGCAATTATCAATCTGGCTCATAGCCTGGGCTTAGACGTAATCGCCGAGGGCATTGAAACCGAAGATCAATTTCAAATCTTGAAGGATTTGGGCTGCGAATATGGACAGGGATATCTCTTTGCCCAGCCCCTCAATAGCGCCGATGTGATCAGTACAGTGCAGAGGTAGATAGTTTAATTGCCATCAATAAAAGCGATCGCCCACCACCATGAGATTTATCTCGTCTTTCATAGATGACTAAATAGCGATCGGCTTCGCCAGCCCAAAGGGCATCGCAAATTGATCTTTAATATGTGGAAAAACAGCAAGAAAATGACTGTCAAGAGTTTATAGCGAATCCCCCTGCGATCGC
>JBEANW010000558.1:0-9412 GCA_041165225.1 Cyanobacteriota bacterium
AGGCGATCGCCTGACGGATATAGAGGGGAGTTTGCATAATACCCAGAAGGCTGATGCCGTCGATAAAGCGATAGCCACCAATGGTTTTTGTTTGTAGTAATTGATCGACATCTGCTGGGGAGGGTTGCAAGGCGATCGCTGATTCTGAACACATGGCAAATCCCCAGGCGCGCCCATAGGAAGGGGTAGGGGCAGATAAAGAAGTCACGTTATTAAATACAGCTTTGAGGGTATTAACTAGCCGAGCATGGTCTTTGACTTCTGGAGGAGAAATCGGCCCTGCTTGCACCATCACATAGCCTCCAGGATTGAGGACTCGTTTGAGTTTGGTAATATATTCTTTGGTAAACAATGCAAAAGAAGGACCCGATTCAATGGGATCGCTAAGATCGGAAATAATAATATCCCAAGTTTCGGTGGTGGTGTCTAAAACTTCCAGGGCATCAGCAATC
This sequence comes from Cyanobacteriota bacterium, assembly GCA_041165225.1. GTDB lineage: Bacteria > Cyanobacteriota > Cyanobacteriia > Cyanobacteriales > Xenococcaceae > Waterburya. Next base: position 453 of record JBEANW010000558.1, read on the forward strand.
ATCAGCTTTACACGGGGATCATCGAAGGCATTTTGATGCATTTCAGGCAGATGCTGCTTACAAGCTTCTACCACCTCTCCATCTATATCGATCATAGTGACCTCCTCAACACAATTCCAGCGCAAGATTTCGCGGATCGTCGCTCCTTCACCGCCTCCCAATACGAGGACTCTTTTCGGGTTTTGGTGAGCAATTAATGGGGGATGGACTAAGGCTTCATGGTAGATAAATTCATCGACGGTGCAGGACTGCCACTTACCATCTAGCACCAACCCTTTGCCAAAAGCGCCAGTCTCCACAATATACATTTCCTGAAATTGCGTCTGACAATGTGCCAGAATCTTGGTTACTCCATGAGTGTAGATGTCCCAGGGAGTAATATATTCATTGATCCAGAGATCTGCTTTAAGTTCGCTTCCAGACATATTGACAGAATTAAGAATAAAGTACGAGCAATTGAATGATAACTGCACCATCTCAAATTAGCGCAATACGACGATCAGGGTATCGTGACTGTAAATACTTGAGTAAAGTTCGATAAACCTCTGCCGTTACTTGATTTGAGTATTCTGCTTAGAATCTCCTAGTAAGTCAGGAATATCCGTTGCGACAGGGAGGATCGGCAAGCCGCTATAAAGCATCTGTTCTAAATAATCAGGTTCCGTAATTAATTCAACTCCCGCTACCCAATCAACTAGACTACTGGTAATGCGGGCGATCGCTTTTCCCACTACCCGCTGAGATAATTGCAACACCAACCAGCCCCCTAAACAGCAGCCAAAAGCTGACCAGATGTTTAGATTGGAAATTGTCTCCAAACCAGTGGCGATCGCCAGTAAAGTCCAAATGGACAGCACCACTAAAATTGGCATCCCAAAATAAGGAATGACCATCAGGAAACCGAGTAACAAAGGTGCATAGCTAAAGCCCAGGGTTTTGATGACTTCGATCAGGGGTAGATTAACTTCAAATAACCACTCTGCCACTAGCCAAGTACTAAAAACCCAAAAATTGTAGTTAAAGACGAATAAGACAGCGGCGATCGCGACTGAGAGCAAAAATCGCAGGGGACGCACCCGATTGATAAACAGCATCACGCTTTGACCAAAAGTCTGGGATAGTCCAGCCAACAAAACCACTAGAATACTGGCAATTAAACTGAGGGGTAAGTTGTTAATCGAGGCGAAGGTCTTGGCATCTAACCAGAAAACTCCAGAGACTAAACTCCAAAATTGATTGATAGCAGTCTCTGTTGTGATGGCAAGGATTAACATTCTTTAGTCTTTAGCTTTCCAGAAAGATGTTCAAGTCTCCAATTAACTGAGTCAGTTCTGCTTCACTGGTTAAACGGATGCGTTCATCTCGTAGGGTCATGAGAACTTTGGCAGCAAAAGGACTGGGATAAATATTGGGATTGCAGAAGATTTCTAAGAACACGTCCCCTGTATAACGATATTCCATAGATTCTTGTTTAATGGGACGACTTCCTCCTCCTGTGGTGGCGGAGGCGATCGCTTTGAGACTTTGCATCAGTGTCGCTATTTCTGCCTGTAACTTGTGGGCAGCATCTTCGGGGAAATTAAAACTAACCGCCCCTTGAACTAAATTGAGGGTTAACTGAGCCATATTGAGGAACTTAATTTAATTTAATAACTAAAAATTCATGCAAATTAATGCAAAAGTGTTTTGATAAACTCTTATGTTTGAATCTATCAGATTTAAGAGATTTGATGATTTATTTGGCAGAAATTATCTCAATAAGTTACGTTTTTCCAAATAACTCAACATTGCTAAAAGTATCACTAAATATTGCTATATCTACTTTTCAGACTATGATTAGAGGATAAGCATCCAGAGGAGTTGCTGTTTTTATATTTGGTATATGGTGCAGGATAATCGCTCACAAGTTCGTCGTGTTCTATGGCTCACTTTGGTCTTAAATCTATTTGTGATGACCCTCAAGTTTTCTTTGGGAATTGCTACTGGCTCCTTAAGTCTGCAAGCTGATGCCCTCCACAGCGTTACCGATAGCGTCAACAATATTTTAGGTCTGGTGACCAATCGCTTTTCTTCCCCCAAACCAGACCGCGAACATCCCTATGGACACCAAAAGTTTGAGGCAATAGGTGCATTAGGAATTGCTGCATTTTTAGGCATTGCTTGTTTTGAAATCCTTAGAGGAGCAGTAGAAAAGATCTTTTTTACCGCTGACAGTGCTGCGGTTAAGATAGCGCCCACGGAATTATGGCTATTGCTGGTGATTTTGGGCATTAATATTTTTGTCGCTTTTTATGAGCGCAATGTCGGTAGAAAAGTCAATAGTCCCATTTTGATTGCCGATGCCAAACATACCATGAGCGATATTTGGGTAACCATCATTGTGATGGTTGGTTTGATTGGTGTGTGGCAAGCAGAAACTTGGAACTTGCCTCAATTACTGTGGTTAGATGTAATTTTGGCTTTTCCCGTGGCGCTATTGGTGTTTTACAGTGGCTGGGAAGTAATTAGCGAAAATCTCCCCTGGCTAGTAGATGAAATGGCGATCGCTCCCGAAGCAATTTATGATGTGGTGATAGAAGTGCCTGGGGTCACTAGTTGTCATGATATTGCCTCACGGGGCATGTTGGGCAGACAGGTATTTATTGAGATGCACCTGATTGTCAATACTGATGATTTAGTAGTGGCTCATCAAATCACTGAACGGATTGAAGATGTCTTAGCACAACGGTTTGGTACCGTCAGGGTTCTAATTCATGTCGAACCACCAGAATATGAAGAGGAAGATATTAGCTTTGGCAGTACCGAAGTCATTAAATAAAACTATTAAACGCCAGGGGTGAATTAGTTTGACCTAGATTAATTGCTTCTTAGCTCTTAGCTTTAAGATCATTCTGCTGCCAAAGAAATAATCCTAATTTAAGTAAAATTTTGACGAAGATTAAATAAATTAGCTACTGGTAGCTTATGGAGACAATCTATTTTTGTTAAGATGATTGTTAAGACAAAAGAAAGTTTGCTTTGGGCTGTCCCCTTTGCAGGATAGAGTGACTGAAAACTTTCAAACAACATGTAACTTTAATCATTTAATTTAGTTTTAACATTCTCATACTAGAAAAACTCAGTTTATTTGCTAATAATAAATATAAGATTCAATTTAAGTACTTAAAATCAGAAACTTAAAAGTCTTTTAATAATTTCCTGTACCTGGTTTAATGAATATTCTCGAACAAGTTCTTGAACAGCAAGCTCTTTTGCCCACAGAAGAGGATGTTTGCTTTTATGAGGAACACGGCTGGTATATTTCCCCATCCGTAATTCCTGACACTATCATTGATCAGGCGATCTCTGGTAGCCAAGCGTTCTATGAAGGAGTTAGAGATGCCGTGCTACCCGTCGCCACTGGCTATAGCAATTGGCAGCCAGAGGACGGAGATATTGTTCGCAATAACGAATTTGTCTCCCTGCAAAAAACCGAACTCAAGCAATTGGCGCTGCAACCAGTCATTGGAGCGATCGCCGCCAGATTAGCTAGAACCAGCGAGATTCGGATTTTAGACGATCAGCTAGTGTATAAGCCCCCTGCTGAGGCAGGGCAAGCAGTTAGTAGTGCGGTGGGTTGGCATAGCGATCGCGCTTACTGGAGTACCTGTAGTTCCGATAATTTACTAACAGCTTGGATTCCCTTCCATGATTGTGACGAAGAGAGAGGTCCTTTAGTTGTGTTAGACAAAAGTCATCGTTGGTCTGGGTTGCAGTCGATGCGTCACTTTAATAACCCAAATCTGGGGCAGCTCACCGACCAGTTACAAGCAGAGGGAAAACAGGTAGTCAAGATTCCCATGACGCTGAAAAAAGGTCAGGTTAGCTTTCATCATTGCTGGACAATTCACGGTAGTTATCCCAACCGCAGCCAGCACCATCGCCAAGCCTTAGCAGTTCATCTCCAGGATCGAGATAATCATTATCGACCCTATACCAGTCCCCAGGGCAGGGAAATTCATATTTTTGATGAGCAGCTATGTCGTAAGCTACCTAACGGTGATCCTGACTTTAGCGATCCTGATGTGTTTCCTGTAGTCTGGGCTGCACCATGACCAGGAACTAAACTCCCCACTAGAAACTTTAAACCCAATCATTAATTAACATCATTTAATCAGCAATGAACATAGTTACTTTAGATGTCAATCATCCTTCGTGGTTAGGAACCCTCGATCAACTACCTCACGATGTATATCATCTGCCAGACTATGTGGCTTTGGATGCTCAACGTACTGAAACTATTCCCGAAGCATTTCTGTTACAGGACGACGATAAAATATTTTTTGCCCCTTATCTATTGCGTTCCTGTGCTGACATTGCCGAGCCTGACACCGCAGAAGTTTACGACATTATCTCCCCCTATGGTTATCCTGGGATTTTAATGAGCGATGCTGCCGTCAGTCATCCAGAATTCCCCGACTTTGCCCTCCAGCAGTTTCGCCGTAATTTACAGGCAAGGGGAGTATGTTCGGCTTTTTTGCGGTTGCACCCAATTCTGGGGGAGAATTTTGCTAAAGTTTTTCAGTCAGATCCCCTCATGGAGAACGGTAAAACCGTCTCTATCGACTTGACTTTAGACGAGGGTAAGATGTGGGCAAAAACCCGTAAGGGTCATCAAAGCACGATTAATAAATGTGTGAGATTAGGATTTAGTGCCAGAACAGTGTCCTATGCTGAATATATCGACGAATTTATCTCCATCTATGAAGAAACAATGGATCGGGTTCATGCAGGAGATAGTTATTATTTTAGTCGAGACTATTTTGAGGGGTTACTAGGATTAGGAGATAAAGTGCATTTGGGCGTAGTGGAGCTAGAAGGAGAGATAGTATGCGCCTGTTTGTTCTTTGAATCTTGTGGCATTGTTCAGGCTCATTTAGGTGGCACCAAAAGCGAATTTCTCAAGCAGTCTCCTTTTAATTTACTCTTGCATCAGATGCGTCTTTGGGCAAAAGAGAGAGGAAATAAGTATCTACATATCGGCGGTGGCGTTGGGGGCAAGCAGGATAATCTCTATACTTTTAAATCAGGCTTTTCTAAACAGCGACATGAGTTCTTTACCTTGCGATCGGTAGTTGATCCTGCCAGATATGATGACCTGGTGCAATTTAGAGCTAATGCCATCAATAAATCCGTGGAAGAGTTACAGCAAACTCCGTTTTTTCCTGCTTATCGGGCTAGTTAAAGCACCGATGTTCCACTCCTGCCTAGGGAATTGGGGAATTAGGGGAATTGGGGACTAGGGAGAATTAATAGAGTTCAGCGTCTTGATCTTTAAACTGTTGAATCTTCTGGGCATTGGCTGCTTCGCCACAGCTCCGAGGCGTGGGAAAGATTTTATCTGGATTAGCCAACCCTTTTGGATTTAGTGCTGTGCGGACATACTGCATAGTTTGTAAATCTGTAGAGTTAAACATATAGGGCATGTAGCAGTTTTTATCAGCACCAATGCCATGTTCTCCTGATAGACTACCCCCCGCATCTACACATAACTTGAGGATCTCTCCGCCAATTTCCTCCACCGTGGCAAATGCGCCTGGAACAGCATTGTCATAGAGGATCAGTGGGTGAAGATTACCATCTCCAGCATGAAACACATTGGCGATTTTATAGCCATAGCGATCGCTTAAGGCATTAATCTCTCCTAATACCTCTACCAATTTAGTGCGAGGAATCACGCCATCCTGAACAAAATAATTAGGACTCATCTGTCCTGCTGCGGCAAAAGCCGCCTTTCTACCTTTCCAAAGTTTTGCCCTAGTATCAAGATCCTCGGCACTAGTAATGCCCGTGGCGTGGTGTTTTTGACAGATTTCTTCAACTCTTTGGCGATAAGCTGCTACTTCTACTTGTAAGCCATCTAATTCGACTAACAATACTGCTGCTGCTTGGCGATCATAACAACCCGTACCGACAATATCCTCCACGGCGTTGATGCTCAGATTGTCCATAATTTCCATTCCCGCAGGAATAATCCCCGAACTAATAATTTCCGCCACCGCAGCCCCCGAATCTTCCACCGTCGGGAAGTTAGCCAAGAGGACAAATACCGATTCAGGAAGCTTGAGAATTCGGAGGGTAATTTCTGTGGCAATGCCTAAAGTTCCCTCAGAACCAACAAATAAACCTGTCAGATCGTATCCAGGCATCTCAGGATTTAAACCCCCTACATCGATAATTTCCCCTTCTGTGGTGACTATTTTAAGACTTAAAACATGGTTGGTGGTGACACCATATTTCAGACAATGAACTCCCCCAGAATTTTCGGCCACATTTCCCCCAATGGAACAAATAATTTGACTGGAAGGATCGGGAGCATAATAAAAACCTGCTCCGCTAACCGCTTGAGTTACCCAGTTGTTAATTACCCCTGGTTGGACAGTAATACAATGGTTATCCAAGTCCTGATGTAAGATTTTGCTCATCCTCGCCGTCACAATTAGCACCCCTTCCCGATGAGGCAATGCACCCCCAGATAGTCCTGTCCCTGCACCCCTAGCAACCCAGGGTAGATTATGGTCGTGACAGATCTTGACCACCCCCGCTACTTCTTCTGTGGTGCGGGGTAAAACTACTAAAGCAGGGCGCTGACGATAACTTGCCAAACCATCACATTCGTAGGTTAGGAGTTCTTCCTTGCGACGGATGACCGCATCTTTACCAACGATCGCTTCTAGTCGTTTAATTATTGGCTGCCACTTGTCTTGCTTCGGCGGAAAAAGCTTACTTAATACCATTGCCTTTACAGAATTCTGAGGTTATTTACTAATCATAATCGGGTTATTGGCGATCGCGATTAATCTTGTGAGCCGTGCGTAAAATTTGCCCCGCTAAAATAGCTGCGCCAAAACCATTATCGATATTCACCACGCCAATCCCCGCAGCACAGGAATTAAGCATCGTCAGCAAGGGAGCCACCCCGCTAAAACTTGCCCCGTAACCGACACTAGTAGGGACAGCAATTACAGGGCAGTCTGCCATGCCAGCAACAACGCTAGGTAATGCGCCTTCCATCCCCGCCACGACGATTAAGACATCAGCATCGTAGACAACTTGACTATTGCTCAATAGTCGATGGATTCCTGCCACCCCCACATCCCAAAGACGAACGACAGCAAAGCCACACAGTTCAGCCGTAATTGCCGCTTCTTCTGCCACAGGAATATCGGCAGTACCAGCAGTCAGAATCGAAATTGTACCTACTTGAGTGGGGTTTCGAGGCTTAGATAGGCTACAGATACGAGCAGCAGGATAGTAAACTAGCTCAGGAATTGCGACTTTTAACTGTTGGTAAACTTCTGCTTCAATGCGAGTTGCCATAACTACCGACCCGTCGGACTTCATCGCTGTAATAATCTTAATTAGTTGTTCGGGAGTTTTATCAGCCCCCCAAATAACTTCAGGAAAGCCTGTTCTTAACTGTCTATGGTGGTCGATCTTGGCAAATTGATCGAGACTTTCAAAAGGTAGGTGCTTCAGTTGTTCTAGGGCAATTTCGGGACTAAGATCCCCAGAGGCGATCGCCTGGAGGATTTTTTGTAATGCTTCTGGTTGGGTCATGTTGAAGAGTCATGTTGAAGAATAGGAACAAAAAAAGAGAGACATACCGCTAGGGATATGCCTCATGATTCAAGTTAGATTATACCGTGACCATTGATCGAACAAACTTACTTGGTTTCAGAGAATTCTGCATCAATGACATCATCGCCACTGTCGCTGGTGCCACTGTCATCATCAGTTGGAACTTCTGCGTCAGGGGCTTCTCCTGTTGCTTCGGCTCCACTTTCACCCTGTTGATAAACGCTGCTACCAATACTGTAAAGAGTTTGCTGTAGTTCAGGTAAGAGAGTTTTAATTTTCTCATCGTCTTCTGAAGCGATCGCTTCTTTCAGGTCTTTAATTTGACCTTCTGCCTTCTCTTTATCCGCAGCAGGCACTTTATCACCAAGCTCGGTGAGCTGTTTCTCAGCTTGATAGACGAGGGAGTCGGCTTGGTTTTTACGATCGATCGCCTCACGACGTTCTTTGTCGGTCGCAGCATTTGATTCTGCTTCCTGTACCATCCGATCTACTTCATCATCAGGCAGCGTAGATGCGCCAGTAATACTGATGGACTGTTCTTTGCCAGTACCCTTATCCTTCGCCGTCACGCTTAAGATCCCGTTGGCATCAATATCAAAGGTAACTTCAATTTGGGGTACACCACGGGGTGCAGGAGGAATACCGTCGAGACGGAAAGTTCCTAAACTCTTGTTGTCTTTACCAAATTCTCGCTCACCCTGGAGAACATGAATTTCGACATTGGTTTGACCATCTACAGCCGTGGAGAAAGTTTCCGACTTTTTGGTAGGAATAGTAGTGTTGCGAGGAATAATCTTGGTCATTACCCCACCCAAGGTTTCTACACCTAGGGAGAGTGGAGTGACATCCAACAACAAGATATCTTTAACTTCACCACCCAAAACCCCAGCTTGAATTGCAGCACCCACTGCCACAACTTCATCAGGGTTTACAGTTTGATTGGGCTGTTTGTTGAGAACCTTTTGGGTAATATCAACGATCGCAGGAATACGGGTAGAACCCCCTACCATGACCACTTCGTCGATCGCTTCTTTCGCTAATTTAGAATCCTTAAGAGCTTGCTCCACAGGAATACGACAGCGATCGATCAGATCGGAACAGAGTTCCTCAAACTTAGCTCTGGTGAGGGAAACATCTAGGTGTTTTGGCCCATCCTGAGTGGCGGTAATGAAGGGTAGGTTAATATCCGTCTGAGTAGCGCTAGAAAGCTCAATTTTGGCTTTTTCGGCTGCTTCTGTTAAACGTTGTAAAGCCTGGTTATCTTTACGGAGGTCAATACCCTCGTTCTTTTGGAATTCTCCTGCTAGGTAATCTACGATTTTCTTATCGAAGTCGTCCCC
>JBEANW010000559.1:0-7019 GCA_041165225.1 Cyanobacteriota bacterium
TAAACACTTTGGTACCATTGACATTGACCAGAGGATCGTCACCACTGCCAAAATCTCCTCCTCCTTGAATAACTTCCAGAGAGTCTAATCTGAACCCGAATCCACCTTGAATAGCTGCTGCTTGCTGTGCAGTTAATTCGGTAATTAATGCTTGATGTTGTTTAGTCATTGTTTTTCTCTTAATAATTTGAGTTTTTTTGAGTTTTTTACCAATTAAAAGTTAATGAAATAATTAATAGTTAGTTAATCAACTTTCGCTCTGATTTTCAACTATCTTTATAGTAAAATTTGGAGCCAAATAAAACATCTAACAAACGTCTATAATCTAAATCAACGAAATAAGGAAACTCTCTATCACTTTAGTTACTTAGCTAGATTAATTTATCTATGACTAAAGTTGCAATTATAATTAGTAGCAAGAAAACTAGTAAAAGCCTATAGCGGTTCTTCTGGCTCTGAAACTTAAATAATTTTCACGAATTCCATTAATAATTTCTACTTGAAAGCGATCGCCCTCCACTAAGGTCAAAAGCGACCGCCTTTAAAAACTCCGAACTAAAAAAATCAAGCCACGCTAAAGACCAAAACAAAGCCTAAAACTGCGCCAAACACAATCAAGGCATAGAATTGAGCGCGACCATTTTCCAGGTACTTCAACCCTTCCCCACTGAGGACTGCTGCTAAACCAGTTAAGTTAACGGCACCATCCACCACACGATAGTCCACTTCCATAATTTGTCTGGCAAGACGACGCATCCCTGTGACAAACACTTTGTTAAAGAGATCGTCGAGATACCATTTATTCAGGGAAAAACGATACAGAGTCGGCACTTTTTTGGCGATACCACTGGGATCGATCGCTTTAGTGCGATACATCAGGATGGCGAAGATAATTCCCGTAACGGCGATCGCCACAGACAACCCCGCCATAGTAATAAATTCCCTTTGGTTGAAGGCATGAGCTTCGATAATCTCTCCTGGAGCATGAATGAACTCTTCAAAGTAATTATTCCAGGGACGACCCAGCAAACCAATTAAAGTAGAGGGGACTGCTAAAACTAAAAGTGGTAGCGCCATAGTCAAAGGAGACTCATGGGGAGACGTGCTATGACCGTGGTCGTGACTATAATCATGACTTTGAGCTTCCGCAACATCCATCGCTCCAGGGCCAAAAGCCAAACCAGCTTCTCCCATTAATTGTTGTTTGATTCCCGCATCATTGCCACGAAATTCTCCTTCAAAGGTCATAAAGTACATACGGAACATATAGAAGGCGGTTAAACCAGCCGTCGCCCAACCTACCAGCCAGAGAGCAGGGTTCGCTTCAAATGCCTGTCCCAAAATCTCATCTTTTGACCAGAAACCAGCAAAGGGTGGAATCCCACAGATGGCTAAATTACCGATAAAGAAGGCTCCCGCCGTGATGGGCATATACTTTCTCAAACCTCCCATCAAACGCATATCCTGGGCTAATGTCGGGTTATGTCCCACCACCGCTTCCATACCGTGGATTACTGAACCAGAACAAAGAAACAGCATCGCTTTAAAGTAAGCATGAGTTCCCAAGTGGAATAAACCAGCACTGTAGGAACCAATACCCATCGCCATCACCATGTAACCAAGCTGGGAAACAGTAGAGTATGCCAATCCTTTTTTAATATCGTTTTGGGTCAGGGCAATACTAGCCCCCAAAAAGGCGGTAAACGCACCTGTCCAGGCAATCAGAGTCATGGCAGCAGGCACATGCTCAAAAACGGGATACATCCGCGCAATTAAAAATACCCCCGCAGCCACCATAGTGGCAGCGTGAATTAGGGCAGAGATGGGAGTTGGCCCTTCCATTGCGTCTGGTAGCCACACATGGAGGGGAAACTGAGCCGATTTAGCGGCAGGTCCCAAAAATACTAAGATGGCAAAAAGGGTCGCGAGAAACGCGCTGATGGCACCAGAGGAAACTAATTCTCCCAGGCGATCGCCCATCACCTGGAATTCAAAACTACCCGTTGCCCAATAAAGTCCCAGCATCCCTAGCAATAGCCCAAAATCACCGACGCGGTTAGTCACAAATGCCTTTTGACAAGCATCTGCTGCGAGTTGGCGATCGTACCAAAAACCAATCAGGAGATAGGAACACATCCCGACTAATTCCCAAAAGATATAGATTTGAACTAGGTTAGGACTGATCACTAGTCCCAGCATTGAGGAGCTAAAAATACTCAAATAAGCATAAAAGCGGACATAGCCTGGGTCATGTGCCATGTAGCCATCGGTGTAAATCATCACCAAGAACGCCACAGTAGTCACAATTACCAGCATCATGGCGCTGAGGTGATCAATGGTGTAACCCATAGATAGATGGAAGTCTCCCGCTGATGCCCACTCGATGGTGCGGGTAACGGTTTCATGTCCGTGGATCTGACTCCACAGAATGGCAAAAGACATCACCATCGTGGCACCAATAATGGAGACGATGAAGACAGCAACTATCTGACGTAGATTATTAGTTGCCTTGTTGACGGAGATTAAACCAATTCCCACCAGCATCGCCCCTAATAAGGGGAGGACAGGAATTAACCAAGCATATTGATAAAGCGATTCCATGTTTAGATCTGATGTATAAATTGCTTAACTACAAGACATGATTAACGCTAATCATTGTGACATACGCGATTACTTAAGGATCTGTTTAGAGAGGACGATCCTCATAAGTAAAGGTTAAATTTAGATTTAGATTTTAAATTGCCAAGGTGAAATAAAAAGTAGCCCCTTCTCCCTCTGCTGCTTCAGCCCAAATTCTGCCGTCATGACGATGGATGATACGTTGGACGATCGCCAAGCCAATGCCATTTCCTTCAAACTTTTTGGCATTCTGTAAGCGATGGAAGGGGGTAAATAATTGCTCTGCTGATTTCATATCAAAGCCCAAGCCATTATCGCGGATAAAATAAACTAGGTTGCGATAGGCGGCACGGATACGATTTCTTTGATGGAGATCGTCGATCGCTTCTAAATCAGTTTTGTGTAAATTTTTACTGACTTCCGTAGGATTAGAATCAATCACGCCAACTTCAATACAAGGATGTTGATTTTTGGCAGTGTATTTCCAGGCATTATGCAACAGATTTTCTAAGGCGTGCATCAGCAGATATTCATCGCCGATGGCGATTATTTGTGGCTGAATGGTTAACTTAACTTGTCTGGCAGTTTCTTGTTGTTGCAAGCGATCGCCAATTTCCCTCGCTAAAGCGCTTAAATTTATCGGTTTGATCTCCAGCTCAACTTTTTTGACTTGAGAGAGGATTAATAAATCCTCGATAATCTGCTCCATGCGATCGCTGGAATCGCAGATATGTTTTAAAAAATGTTGTTCTTGTTCGTCTCGTTGTTCGAGATCATATTTTTGTTTCAATAGTGTGGCCATGCCTTTGATTACCGTTAATGGGTTCCGTAGGTCATGGGAAACCGTGTAGCTAAAGGCTTCTAATTCTTGATTTAAGGCTTCTAATTGATAAGTCCTCGTTTTGAGTTGTTCTTCGATCAGCTTGCGTTCAATGGCGTAGTGGAGAGCATGAATTAAAACTTTGCCCATCACCTGTCCTTTGACGAAATAGTCTTGAGCGCCTTGTCTAACCGCTTGAATTGCCAACTCCTCGTCGTTTGTCCCTGTAAGGATCACAATGGGTATCTGCAAAGCCTTTTTAGCAATAGTTTTGAGGGTTTCTATACCTTGACTATCGGGCAGGGAAAGGTCTAGTAAAACAACATCGCAGGGAGATTGGTCTAGATGTGCAATGGCTTTATTTAGATAGTCTACGTGAACTATCGAATATTCAAATGTCTTGGCACTTTTAAATTGCTCTTGAAGGAGAAAGGCATCACCCAGATTATCTTCTACTAATAAGACATTGAATAGTTTTTGATTCATGAACTGCCATTGGGAGCAAACTTAGGAGGCAACTGGACTAAATCGAGCCAAAAATTTTCAATTTTTTTGATCGCGCTAGCAAATTCTTCAAAGTCGAAAGGTTTAGTTACAAAGCAACTGGCATAATGTTGGTAGCATTTTAAAATATCTTGCTCTGCCTTGGAGGAAGTCAAAATAATTACGGGAATTGCTTTTAATTTGGGGTCTAACTTAATTTCTTGTAAAACTTCAAGACCTGGTTTTTTGGGTAAATTTAAGTCTAATAAGACTAAATCAGGACGAGATACAGTGGGATAATCTCCTTGTTGCTGCAAATATGCCATTGCTGCTTCGCCATTCGTTACATGATTAAGATTATATTTGATTTGGCTTTCTTGGAGGGCATTGGTAATGATGTAAACGTCCCCTAGATTATCTTCACACAAGAGAATATCAAGTGCTTGGTTACTTTGACTAAGACTCATACAGTCTAATTTTATTGAATGAGATTACTTAAATTAAGTCTTCCATTATATTGCCAAGGAGATAAATGTATTACTTTATACATAATTAATTAAAGATTAATTGCTGTTGCTTACTAGCTTGGGTGGTAATTTGGCTAGATTCAACCAAAAAATTTCAATGTTTTTAATGGCTTGAAAAAAGACAAAGTAATCAGACGGTTTAACGATATAGCTATTGGCACATAGTTGATAACTTCTCAGAATGTCTTTTTCGGCATTAGAAGAAGTTAGGATGACTACAGGAATTGTCTTCAATTTTAGATCTGCTTTAATTTCTTCTAGAACTTCAAAACCATTCTTCTTCGGCAAGTTTAGATCAAGCAAAATCAAGTCAGGCAGAGGAACATTTTGATAGCCTTGTTCTTGATGTAAATAAGCCATTACCGCTTCCCCATCATTAACTTGATAAAAGTTGTGATCAAGTTTACTATCCGTTAAAGAAGAACGAACAATATAGACATCCCCAGGATTATCTTCTCCTAAAAGAATTTCCACTGGTGGTCTGATTGGAACAATTTCCATGATGTTTTTGGAGATTTAACTCGCAAAGTAGTAAATTAATAGTTGTGGAAAAACTCAAAACTAAAATATTTTTTACCCTATGTTTAAATCATAAAATATTTAAGAAATTAATTTAATTTTAAGTTTGATTTAGATACATTTCTATGGAATCAGAGCTTTTTTGTTGCGTAAAGTAAAGTAAAAAGTGGCTCCCTGTTGCAGGTTTGGCTTTACCCAAATTTTGCCGTCGTGATGTTCGACGATTTTATGGCAAATTGCTAATCCAATCCCCGTACCTGGATACTCTTGTTTAGTATGGAGTCGCTGAAAAATTTGAAAAATGCGATCGCTATATTGAGGATCGATCCCAATCCCATTATCTTTGACCCAAAATAACCATTCTTGTCCTTGCTCCCTAGCACCAATTTCAATGATGGGAGTTGCTTCCCCGCGATATTTAATGCCATTGGCAATTAGATTTTGGAACAGTTGAATTAACTGGGCTGCATCGCCGATGACGGTGGGTAAAGGATTTCTAATTATTTGGGTTTTGGTTTCTTCAACGGCAAGTTGGAGATTAGATAAAGCTCGATCTAGTATTTCCTCACAGTTCACCGACTGGAAAGTTTCAGTTTGACTACCAAGACGACAATATGCCAGTAAGCCTTCGATTAAAACTTCCATTCGTTCGGCACCATCAACGGCAAAATGGATGATTTTATCAGCTTCGGCATCAAGTTGCCCCGAATAGCGTTTAGCCAGGAGTTGAGTAAAGCTAGTGACCATCCGTAAAGGCTCCCGCAAGTCATGGGAGGCAATATAGGCAAACTGTTGTAGTTCGTGGTTCGAGCGAATTAATTCTTGATTTAATTGTTGTAGTTGTCGATTGGCGGTGGCTAATTCCGCCGTGCGATCGCTAACTCGCTGTTCTAAGTCTGCTCTTGACTGCTGTAGTTGTTCAAATAGCATGGATTGTTGAATGGCGATCGCCACATGAGTTGCCAACTGCTGTAAAAAATCAATTTCAGTTTGCTGCCACTTTCTCGGTTGGTCACATTCATGGGCAATCAGTAATCCCCAAAGGTGGGGAGTTGGAGATGCTGCGTTTGATTGATCGAGAGAAAGTAAAATCGGCACAACTAAGTTGGATCTAACTTTATACAGTTCTAAAAATTCCACATAGCAAGGAGTCAGATCGTTGGCATAAATATCTTCGGTACTGGCTACCCTGCCGTGGCGATAAGGTTCTAACCAAGTTTGCTGAAAACAGGGATCGGCAATAACTCGACCCATAATTGACCATGCCTCATTGTTGACAGATTCCACCATCACCAATCCACTCCAATCGGTTTTAAAGCGGTAGATCAACACTCGATCGCAGTTTAACCATTGCCGCACCTCCCCTACCGTAGTGTCCAAGATTTGGTCTAGGTTTAAGGAGTTGCGAATACGCAGAGCTATGTTGGCTAAAACGGCTGGAAAGACCATGAGAGAGATTACAGTTGATTTTTTATTGATTAACTCTACTTTAGACTTAAATCTCTTAGTTGTTTGCTCCTTGTTTAAGAATACAGGCGCTCTCCAAAAGGTTATATTGAGCATCTTGGAATACGCTACAGGTATCTTGTAAAAGAGCGATCGCTGGTACAATCCCCTGTTCTAATTCTTTGATTGCCTCTTGAGTAACAGGCTGTTGGTCGGTGAACCAACGATTATCCGCTAGGTAGGGAACATTAAAACTAGCCTTATCTATGAGCCACAGATCGACTCCATAGTGTTGCAAGAAATTTTGCACTAGTGCCAGATCAGGAGTGTATTGTGCCTCAATTAAAGCAAAAATACGCTTTCGTAAGGGGAGGAAGTAACCCATATGATAAGGGATTGCATGTTCGCGACTAGATAAGACTGAGCGATTGGTGAAGCTAGAAATATTATCCGCCTCCTCTGTGAGAGAAGCGATTAAAGTGTCCTTCGGTTGCTTGGCAATAAACTGATACAGTTCAGGATGAGTGCCGATATCATAACCAGTATCCAGAAACTCTGAACGCATGAAAGGGTAACCCACTAAGATAATGATTAATAGCGCTGTA
>JBEANW010000560.1:0-4265 GCA_041165225.1 Cyanobacteriota bacterium
ACGGAAACACCACCAGCCAAAGCCATGTCGCATTCGCCATTAATTAAACTCTGACAGGCTAAATGAACTGTGACTAGAGAGGTAGAACAGGCGGTTTGCACATTCACACTAGAACCTGTCAGATTTAGTTTGTAGGATGTCCTGGTGGTGAGATAGTCTTTATCGTTTGCTGTAGTAACTTGAAAGCCACCCATCGAGCTTAAATTCATCACCTGTAAGTCATCCTGGCGATCGATCTGATGTCGATGAGGATAAATATTATTTAACAGATAGGTGTTTGTGGCAGCACCGCCATAAAGGCTAATATCTCCCTGGTAGTTAAGGGGATCGTACCCTGCATCTTCCAAACTTGACCAAGCGCATTCCATAAATAGACGCTGTTGAGGATCGAGTAATTGGGCTTCTTTCGGACTATAACCCCAAAAATCCGCATCAAAGTTTTCTATGTCTTCTAAAATCGGACTAGCTTTGACATAGTTAGGATTATTAACTAATTCTTTATCAACTCCAGAATTAATTATTTCTTGGTCACTAAAAAAGCTAATGGACTCCACCCCATGACACAAATTAGACCAAAACTCATTAAGATTATTCGCTCCTGGAAACCGACAGGACATTCCAATAATGGCGATCGCTTGATTGCCTGTAGCCTGACGGCGCAACTCTCCCCGCCGTTTGCCCTGTTGTACTGCCAGAGATTCTCGCTCGCTATGTAAATTGCTATGTAAATCGCTATATAAATAATTAGCCAAAGCAGCGATAGTAGGATGCTGAAATAGCAACACCGCCGACAGATCATATTCAGGAGTAAGCAGACTCAATACCTGCATGAGTAATAAAGAATTGCCCCCCAATTCAAAGAAATTATCTTTAACTCCAATCTTGTCTAATTTCAAAACCTGCCGCCAGACTTCTACTAGTCGCTGTTCGATCGCATTACCAGGTAAATCCTGGTGACTTAAATTCCGCTGGTTAAATAACTCTTGAACTTCCGAGATAACCGTCTTAAATTCTCCCGTAGCAAATCTTTGACTCAATTGAGATCGCATTATTTTCCCAATCGCCGTCTTGGGAATTGTTTCTGGAGTCACAGGAATAATATAAGCAGGTGCAACTCCCGTCTGAGTAAAGACATCCCTGCGGATGGTATTAATTAATCCTCTTAACTCGTCACCTTGATAATCCGTATGGAAAAAAACCGCTATTTGCTCTTGCTGATTAACATCCATCACACCACAGGCAGCAGTATAAGAAATGTTCACTCCTGCGATCGCTTCTACAATTGTCTCAATCTCATGGTTATAATAATTGACCCCATTGATAATAATTACGTCCTTTTGTCGCCCCGTAATGGTCAGTTGCCCTGACTTCAAAAAGCCTAAATCCCCAGTATTAAACCAACCATCGTCAGTGAATATTTCATTATTTAATTCTGGCTGCTGATAATATCCCGTGGTTACCGTTTCTCCTTGTACCTGTAATAACCCAATCTCCCCTTCAGGAATTACCTGATGCTCTTCGTCCACAATCCGCAAAGATACCCCAGGAATAGGCGCACCGACTGACACAAATTCCCGATCCAGATGCAGATAAAAATCCTGAGAGTGGGCGATTCCCGACGTAGTTTCCGACATCCCGTAACCAGGGCTAACTACCGTCGGTGATAAACCATAGGGGGCAAGTAATTCGAGAAAATGCTTTGTAGTCTTCCCCACTACTGCTTCTGCACCATTCCCCATCCACCGCAGACAAGACAAATCCCAATCTGGCTTAACTCGATCGCTTAACTTGCTTAACTTTTCATTTACCAAATTATAGGCAAAATTAGGACTCCAGGTAGTAGTTACCCGATATTGCTGGATTAAATTTAACCATTGCAGAGGATTTTGGAGAATTAACTCACTTTTAACCTGGATTTGCTGACAGCCTAAAAATACTTCCGTTAAATGGAACATTACTAAGCTAGCAACGTGTTCCAAAGGCATCCAATTCAAAGTAATATCCTGTTGAGTCAGACGATTAACCGTCGCCATGCCGTAGATGCTGGCAAGTAAATTACGGGCAGATAACATTACTCCTTTAGGTTTTCCCGTACTGCCTGAAGTTAATAACAACACCGCCAAATCATCCAAATTCCCCTCATGCCAGGGTTGATTCTCTTCTTGTGGGCGATTGGGCTCCGCCCATGCTTCGCGATCGCCAAGCAACAAATCCTCAACTTGTACCGTCGGGATATTCTCTAGAACCCTGTCAGTAATTACCACAGCAGCATTGCATAATTCCTGAGTTTGCTGAAGCTTACGACTTTCTCCCGTCAGCTCAACCCCTAAAGGAATGGGAACAAATCCCCCCAAAAAACAACCCCACAAACAAATAAAGAAGTGTCGCGGATTGTGTAATTGAAGAATCACCCGATCCTGGGGTTGTAAACCCAGTTGGCGCAAACCTTGCAATATTCTTTCCGCCGCTGCTAATAAATCTCTGTAGGCTAAAAAATCCGTTGTATTATTTTCACTTACAAATACAATTCCCGTCGAGGAGTTAGCTGCCCGTTCCAACATTTGGCGTAGGTTGGTGGTTAAAACAGAACTCGGCAAAACAGCCCCATGAACAACAGAAAGATTAATGGAAGCCTGTTCTGACAACTTATTCATAAAATTAAACTCGTCTCACTCACTACCGAAAAATCAAATTCAGAGTTACTTTATAGCAAATTAGTCCAGATTCAGGTGACGTTTACACTTGAAAACGCATTTTTATGCCCCAAATTTGCGTATCTTATAATATTGCAGTGATAATGTTTGGCGATGAAACAGATCCCTCTCACTATTTTTGATGAAACTCTAAGAGATGGAGAACAACAGGTTGGCATTTTTTTTGATGCCGAAACCAAAGGCGATCTGGCGCAACTAATTGCCAACACAGGAGTACATTATGTGGCATTGATGCCCGCCATCCATCCCACCGAAGCCCAGCTAGTCAAGAATTTAGTCGCTCGCCATCTGCCCCAGATCACCGCTTCCACCATGATGGGCAAGAGTCATATCGACCAATCTCAAGGCTGTGGGGTCAAAACAATTATTCTCTTTAACGCTGTCAGCGATCGCCTTTTAGCCCTCAGAGATCCCCATGCACCCGATCTTCTCACCATCAACCAGATCCGTGACAGGATGCTAGATCAAGTTATAGCTCATCTCCAATATGCTGCTAGTCGAGGATTGAAAATCTGTTTTGCTGCGGAAGATGCTAGCCGTGCTGATTTTGATTTCCTGGTGGAATGTATCAATAAATTCCAGCCCTATATTGAGCATTTTATCCTCTGCGATACCTTGGGAATTTTTACCCCCGAAGATACGAAACTGTGGTTGCGTAACCTGATTGAATTTACAGGGGACAGAACTCCCCTCTCTGTCCATTTCCATAACGATCGCGGTTTAGCCCTAGAAAACACCATTCAGGCAGTATTAGCTGGAGCAAGGGGCATCTCAGGCACCTTTGGGGGGATTGGTGAGCGAGCAGGGAATGTTGCCCTAGAACAAGTGCTTAATGGCTTAAAGTTACGCTATGGCTGGGAGATCGAAGGAATTAACTACGATGCTTTAGCCTCAGTAACTGAATACTTATCTACCAGAGGATTTCGAGCCAATGCGCCCTATTCGGTCGAAAGTTTGCGCTATGAAACAGGAATTCATGTGAATTCCCTCTGTAGCGATCGCTCTAGCTACTATTTATTTCCCCAAGGCGAACCTGAAGTCTGGTATGGCAAGTTTAGCGGTGCGAGCAATTTCCAATATCTGTTTGAACATTGCCTCAAGCAACCCCAGTCCCAGGCAAAATATCAGGAATTTCGAGAGCGTATTAAAAATCTAGCGATCGCCCAAAAATGCTCTTTTGATCAAGCTGAAACTCTTAAGTTACTGGGGTATTAAGTTTTTGATTAATTGCTGGACAACATCATCATTAAGTATTTAGAAAAAACATCGCCAAATCTCAATTCGCCCATCATCGCTACCACTGACTAAAGTTTGATGATTTAATGCGATCGCCTTTAGCTATCATACTTTTATGAAAGTAAGAGACGCAATTAGAAAGTTAGAACAAGACGGTTGGTATTTAAAAAGAACTAAAGGTAGCCATCGTCAGTTCAAGCATCTAATCAAACCAGGGACAGTTACAGTATCAGGTAGACTTAGTAAGGATGTTCCTGTTGGCACTCTAAAAAGCATTTGGAAGCAAGCTCAAATAGAAGAGGTAGTAATATGCGC
>JBEANW010000561.1:0-2612 GCA_041165225.1 Cyanobacteriota bacterium
ATCAATTCAGATTTTAGAACAACAAAGATAAATCTTGAAAACAAATGTTATAACCTTGAAATAAACACTATCTTCTGAAATGTTACCACCTACTGTTTCTATTTATTGATGGTCGAAACAATTATCAGCAATCTAGTTTTAATCAACTAGCCTTACCTATAGATCAAAATCTTTTATATTACATACAAAATTATCGAGATAATCGAGAAATGAATTTAAAAGAGCTATATCAATGGCTAAATGTTCTCCAAGGAAGTAATAATTTACAAAAAATACGCCAACTACAAATTAATATTCAAGAAAGCTATGCCTTACCTTTTTCTTGTATAGTATTTACCTTACTAGGAGGAGTTTTAGGCTGTAATCAGCAAAACAAAATTAATCAAATATCTTTAGTTGTAGTTATTATTATGGGTTATCAAGTAATGCAATTTATTGCCACTAGCTTGTGTATTACAGGATTAATTCCTATTAAGCTTGGTGTTTGGATGCCCAACATAGTTGGTGTGATTTTAACCAGTACATTTTTAGGCTTAAAGGTCGAGCAATAAGCAACCTCGATACTCTACTCAATGGCTTGTTAATTTTTCATCCTTCTTAATTAGTCTCCCACCCCTGCAAAATCCACCAGCAGAGATAGGTTTTGACGCAGGGTTTCTAATCCCAGGCGATCGCTTGCCGAAATAAATAATGCCAGGGGAAATTCTTCTTTCGCCTTATTGAGAGCATCGCTACCCGCCTGATCCAGTTTATTAAAGACCAATAAAATTGGGCCAGGGGCGATGGGCATTTCTCCGAGGATTTCCATCACCGAACGGATTTGATTTTCCCAAGTAGGATGAGATAGATCCACCACATGAATCAGAGCATCGGCTTCGGTAACTTCTTCTAAAGTGGCGCGGAAGGCATCTACCAAGGGGGGAGGTAGTTGCTGAATAAAACCCACTGTATCCGTCAACAGCATATTCTGGAGTTCTCCCGTATCCGCGTCAGGGATGGTTAAACGACGGGTTGTGGGGTCAAGGGTCGCAAATAGCTGGTTAGCTACGTAGACCTCGGAGTTAGTCAAGGCATTAATTAAAGTTGATTTACCTGCGTTGGTATAGCCAACGATCGCCACACTAGGAACATCTTGTTTTTGCCGTTGTTTCCGCATCCGCGATCGCTGTGCCTGTAATTCCGTTACTTCCTGTTGTAAACGAGCAATGCGCTTTTGAATGCTTCTTCTTTCGGTTTCTAACTTGGTTTCTCCAGGGCCTCTAGTCCCAATACCACCCCCCAGACGGGACATGGCTAGTCCTCTCCCGACCAGACGGGGCAACATATACTCTAATTGGGCTAATTCTACCTGGAGTTTACCAGCACGGGATTGAGCGCGTTGAGCAAAAATATCCAGAATAACTTCCGTGCGATCAACTACCCGCACCCCAAATTGACTTTCTAAGTTGCGGATTTGAGCAGGAGAGAGGGAGCGATCAAAGGCGACGAGGTTTGCTCCAAGAGTCTGTACTCGCAGGGCAATTTCTTGTACTTTCCCTTCACCAATTAAAGTTCGCGGATGAGGACGCGATCGCTTTTGCCGAATTGTTTCCACGACTTCACCCCCAGCGGTGTCTACTAATCCCATCAACTCATTGAGACGATCTTCAAAATCCGCTTCGGTGATTTGATCCACCTGTAAGCCCACTAAAATTACCAGATCGCGATCGCTATCTACCTGTTGGGCGACAAATTCCCGTTCAAATTCCGCCTCCAAGCCTTCCACCAGATCGAGAAAATCTTGATTAGCTAAAGCATCTAGAGTCATCGCCTCCGATACCGACCAGTACTGCTGTTCCGTAACGATTTCCGATTGGGGCAGTAAATGAGCTAAATAGGTATCCTGTACATAACCTGTCGCTCCACCTCCCCGTTTCAATTTACCTGTGCCAGTCAGAGTAATTAAAGCCAGCGCATCTAATCTTTGACGCACCATAGCTGTCAGGCTGGATTCTTTTGGTGGTTCAGGTTTGAGTTTGGTAGCAATGCAGCGAATACCCGAAAGCCTTTTTGCGCCGTAGCGGGGCAATTCTAAAGGGGGAATTTGAGTTTGTAGAGCATTACCTACCCCCACTCTAATCACCTGTCCCCGACGATTAATGTAGATACAGACAGGCTGATTGATCTCAGTACTAATAGCAGCTAATTTTTGAGCAAATTCTGAGGTAACAATAATATCCCCAGGCAATTTCTGATGATAAAGTTTTTTTAGCTGTCTGAGCTGACTTGATTTTAATCCTTTATATTGACCGTATATAGTATCGATAGATGTTGCCTCGAAATCAAAAAACCTTTTATTTATCTAGGGTAATTTTAACGATTTTGCCACCTTTCTGACTCAAAGCAGCGATCGCCAGTCATAACTTGTAACTTATTGATAGTTTAAATTAGCTATGAAAACAGAACAATCTACCCTTTCCCCCTTCCCCTTCCCCTTCCCCTTTTCCCTTATGCGAAGCGGTATGCTAAAGCACTAGCTTCGCGTCGCCCTTTAGGGTTTCCCAATCCAAACTATCCTATCTTGCAACTCATCGAACTCACGTTATACAGACACCTTAGCCTTTGACCAAACT
>JBEANW010000562.1:0-9343 GCA_041165225.1 Cyanobacteriota bacterium
AACCAATGGGAGAACCCAAGGGCATGACAGTGACACATCCTACCTCTTCTAAACGCTTGGCTAGTAGAGGATCGGCGTTAATGTAGGGCAACACAGCAAAACCTTCTTTAACTAACTGTTCCGCTGCTTCTAGGGTGCCAATGGGGTCTGGTAAAAGATATTTGGCATCAGGAATCACCTCTAGCTTGATAAAGTTATTATCTTCCTGTCCTAAAAGCTTTGCCATCTCTCGCCCCAGACGAGCTACTCTGATGGCTTCCTCGGCAGTTTTACACCCTGCGGTATTGGGTAACATCCAGATTTTGCTCCAGTCGATCGCTTCGGCTAATCCTTCGTGTCCTGGGGCTTTGGTTTGGACTCGACGGACGGCGACGGTAATGATTTCGCAGCCACTGGCGGCGACACTTTCCTGCATAGCCTGCATACTGGGATACTTGCCTGTTCCTGTCATCAGACGGGAGTTAAAGGTGCGTCCAGCAATGGTCAGGGGTTGGTCATCAATGATCTCTGTCATCAGGCGATGGGATTCCGTCCCCCCTGCGCGATCGCCTAATAGAGTAGTTGAGGCAATTTGTAGAGGTTGCGTGGGGTTGCTTAGAGTCATATTTACAGGATTTACAGGGGGATGAAAACGTTGATAACTAAATTCCGCGAGGAGGGGATCGGATTTTTGTTCCAGGATTAAATCTGCCATCAGGGAGGCGGTAATCGGTGCTAACAGTATGCCATTACGATAATGTCCCGTAGCTAAGAATAAATTTTCACAAGCACTACGACCCAAAATTGGCAATTCATCAGGAGTTCCAGGACGAAAACCCCACCAGAGTTCTTCAATTTGCCAGTCGGCGGCTGCGGGATATAATGCTGTTGCCTTGGCTAATAAGCTTTGAATCCCTTTTGGCGTATTAAAAGGTGTCCAGTCTACTTCTTCTACTGTTGCCCCCACAATTAGCCTCCCGTCTTGTCGTGGGACGAGATAGATATCCTCGCCATATAAAACTCGCTGGAGGGGGAAAGGCTGATGTAGTTTCTGGGGCATTCTCAGGGAGAGCATTTGCCCTTTTACGGGACGTACAGGTAAGGGAAGCAACTGCCTTGACCAAGAACCAGCAGCCAAAATATATTGCTCTGCCGTGAGTTGTCCCCCGTCCGTTAACACACCATTAACTCGACCCTGTTTTTGCTGAATCGCCTTGACCCTGACTCCTTCTTTCAACTCGATGCCTAAAGTTTGAGCAGCCTGCAACAGCGATCGCATTAAACAACGATTATCTACCTGTCCATCTTCGGGATACCACCAACCTCCAGCCACGCGATCGCTCAACCCTGGCTGATATAGGTTAATTGCTGCTCGGTCTAACCAAACTGCACGATCATCTTCGGCGATCGCGGAGCGTTCCTGTAGGGAAATCGCTTCAGGTTTACTATGACTATAGCTAGGGGCAAGAATACCGCAGGGTAAATAACCAGTATCTACTCCTGTCAACGCTTCCAGCTTTTGTGTCCATTCAGGATATAGCCAACGGGATCTCAAACATAAATCTAATAGAGGGGGGGAGGAAAGCCTTTCGGCTAACGGTGCTAACATCCCTGCTGCGGCGTGGGATGCTGCTTGGGTAAAGTCTTTGCTAACTACCGTGACTTTTGCCCCTTGACGCTTTAATTCAACGGCGATCGCCAGACCAACTACGCCACCACCGACAATCAGAATATCTCTTGCTGCTTCCATGTTTCTAGAGCCATCATCTTCATTACTCTAGCGTGAAAAACAAGCCTGCATCAGAAAACTTAATTTATAGCAAACCAATTACAATTATTAGACATTATGTTGCTAAATGCATCGCTAAATGCGTTGTTAAATGTGGATAGCCAAGTAATTTCTAGGCTGAACCTCTAGGTTGATTAGTTCAGCTTATCTGCTTTGATACTTAAGTTGAACTCTGTCAACTTTTCCACCGTTAGGCATTTCTTGGCAGGCAAACAATAGCACTACCAGCAAAACAGCCGTAAATAGTCGGTTGAATAGGGTAAATAAATCATTAGACACAACTTTATACTCTCCATGCACCATATAATCCATACAATTTAATATTGGAATAATTTAGGTATATTTTTCTCAGTATTATTACAGGTAGTAAATTGGCACAATCTGGTTTAAATCTCTTCAAACCAAAAGAGAGTGGGGAAAATGGGAACTGAGGAACTACTCTCTCCCTAAATCCCTAAGTCACTATTTTTCCTGAAGCTGCGTAACGTCAGTTAATTACTGACGTTTCTTATAGACGGTTCTTGCCTCTATTAATTGCTGTTCTCCCCAGCCCGATAGTCAAGCTATTATAGGAAAGCATCAATTATTTAAATTAATAACAGTTAATCACTAATGAAAAACAAGAAATTTCTAGGTAAAGTGGCTAGCCACGCGACAGCGCTTTTTTTAGGAGTTATTTTGACTTTTAGTACCGTAAGAGTAATGTCTTCTAGGGCTTATACCTTAGACTCAGACACCACCTTAAATAATAATAATCCGATCGCTCTTGAGACTAAACCAACACTGCAAGCCCAAGCCCCAGTAACCAGTAGCTCAGGCAGTTTTGTGGCAGCAGCGGTAGCGAAGACAGGGCCTGCGGTAGTACGCATTGATACCGAAAAAACTATTGCCAGTCAAGCAGAACCATTATTTGAAGATCCTTTCTTCCGTGAATTTTTTGGCGATCGCTTTGGCGCTCAAGCACCCAGAGAAAGACAAGTGCGAGGACAGGGTTCGGGTTTTATTACCCAAGCAAACGGAATTATCTTAACTAATGCCCATGTAGTTAGTGGAGCAGATCAAGTCACTGTCACCCTCAAAGACGGACGAGTATTTAAAGCCGTAGTCAAAGGTACGGATGAAGTTACAGATTTAGCGGTAGTCAAGATCGAAAACTCGGCGGGAGATTTGCCCATTGCACCTTTAGGTAATTCCGCTCAGGTTCAGGTGGGAGATTGGGCGATCGCTGTGGGGAATCCTGTCGGTTTAAATAACACTGTAACCCTAGGAATTATCAGCACTCTAACTCGTTCTTCGGCACAGGTAGGTATCCCTGATAAACGCATTGACTTCCTGCAAACCGATGCTGCTATTAACCCAGGTAACTCTGGAGGGCCATTATTAAATGAACGGGGAGAAGTAATCGGCATCAATACCGCCATCCGTCCTGATGCTAACGGCATTGGATTCGCCATCCCCATTGATCAGGCAAAAACTATTGCCAACACCCTAGCTACTGGGGGACAAGTTCCTCATCCTTATGTGGGAGTGCAGATGCGTACCCTAACTCCAGAACTAGCACGCCAAAGCAATAGTGACCCCAACTCTCCTTTTTCGATTCCTGAAGTTGAAGGGGTTTTAATCTTGCGTGTCCTACCTAATACCCCTGCCGAAGCAGCAGGCTTACGCTTGGGAGATGTAATTACGGCAATTGATGGTCAATCCATTAATGATGCTGAACGTCTCCAGTCAATAGTTGACAGCAGTGGTTTAAACAAGAGTCTCCAGTTTAAAGTCATCCGAGGCGATCGCACTTTAAATCTGAAGGTAGTCACTAGCCAACTCAAAGGAGTCTCTTAAACGTTGCTGATTTAATGTGTACCACAGGGGTGTATCCTTTAGGACAATGCGAGACTGTTAGTAGTAAGTCATACGAACTTGATATAAAATCGAGTAAATCAGTACGGATTTGTAATTTTCAAACATTTTCCCGCTTTTATTGATATAATTACAAGGTCCCGATGGGCTATAACTCAGTTGGTTAGAGTGTCACATTGACATTGTGGAAGTCGGCGGTTCGAGTCCGCCTAGCCCAATTAATTAATTAAGCGGTTAATAAAAAAGAGGTCATTGTACCACGTCCTTTTGATTTTCTAAAATTTTAAGGCGATCGCTTTTCTGTGTATCAATCATTAAACCAAACTAGTTCTTCATTGAAAAATAATTGAAAGTTATATTTTGTGTGTCTATAGTCAGCTTTGAATAACTCTTAAGCAGTAAATTAGTCTTAAAAAAGAATAAATACCTCTAAGAATAGTTGGAACTACAATTTGCCGTCGATAATATTACCATAGGCATCAGGTTGTTTTTCTGTTATCTTGTCATAGTTTGGAGTTCGGAGTTCCGCTAAAGGATTAGCCCTACATGACAGATAATTCCTCTCTCGAAAAAAGTAGTAATAAAAGTTTTATCACCAACAATCATGCACTGCTCAAAAATTATGCTCAAAAAAAGCAGCAGTCGTTTGGATTAGGCATCATCGTAATTAATTTGCTGCTATTGAAAACAGATAAGATCGAGAAAATCGATGGGTTAAATTTACTAGATGCCGATTTGGCAGAACTGGATGAGCCGACGATACACCAGGCAATATCATATATACCTTGTGATAATTTTTGGTTCAAGACGATTAATCTGAAAATCAAGCAACGACATAAAATTGATCTTCAAGCTGAAAATAACGCCGATCACATTTCGATTGTATTTCTTAAAGATGTTGCCATAGAACACTTTTCAATTTATACCATGAAGCTGAGAAATAGCCAGAGTTAGTCTACTGCATTACTCATTACTCTGCTACTATTCTTCTTCATATAAACAAGCTTGATTTCTGCCTGCCGCTTTTGCCTGATATAGTCCCTTGTCTGCTAAGGCAATTAGTAACTCTGGAGTTGATTCCGAGGAAGGAATTAAGCTATAGACTCCTAAACTAATGGTGACATACTCACTAACTATGGATTCTTGATGAGTAAGGTGGAGATTATTAACGTTAGCGGCAATTTTCTCGGCAATTTTAAATGCTTGCGGTGCGTCAATATGTGGCAGGATAATGCCAAATTCTTCGCCACCATAACGAGCAACTAAGCCTGGTGTCGATTCCATGACGCATTCAATTGCTAACGCCACCTGCTGTAAACAGTAGTCTCCTACAGGATGACCATAGGTATCGTTATAGAGTTTAAAGTAATCGATATCACCTAAGATTAGGGAGAGATGACTGGCTTCTGAGGCAAGTTCTTGCCACTTTTGAATTAAATAATCGTTAAACCGACGACGATTAGCCACTTGCGTTAAGCCATCTAGGACACTAAGCTGTTCTAATTCTCGATTGGCAAGACTCAAAGCAGCTTGGGCTTTTTGGCGATCGCAAATTTCATTATGTAGCTGAGATTCCACTAGATCTGCGTGTTCCGTTGCGTTTTCCAAGACAATCTCTAGATCATTTTTTTCTGACTTGACTTCACTTAATTCGTGACGCAGTTGTTCAATTTGAAACAATAATTGTTCCCTAGCTAATTCTTCATCCATCAAGGAGCGATAACCTGCGATTTCAGTTTGTAGTGGTTTAGCAAGATCCGCTGCAATTAGATTTTCGAGAACTACTTTTTCCAAAGGTTTTGATAGATAATATCCCTGACCATATTCGCATTTAAGCGCCTTTAATTTGGTTAGCTGATTAACGGTTTCAATGCCTTCGGCAATGGTGTCCATCCCCAAATTACGAGCGAGGGTGATAATTGCGCGGACAATACCTAATTTCTCAATATTATCGCCAATACTGTTGACAAAAGAACGGTCTATTTTGAGCGTATCAAAGGGAAATTGATGTAAATAGCTTAAGGAAGAATAACCTGTGCCAAAATCATCGAGAGAAAATTCAATACCTGAAGCTTTAAGCTTATGGAGAATAATAATAGTCTGCTGTGTATCTTCTACCAAAGAACTTTCTGTAATTTCTAGCTTTAAGTTATGAGGATCTAACCTAGTCTCTGACAGAATTTGTTCTACTTCAGTAATAAAATTGGGCAATGCTAACTGTTTGCTAGAAATATTAACACTGATTTTCCAGTCAATTAAACCAGCAAATTGCTGTTGCCAATTATACATTTGTAAACAGGCTTCTTTTAAAACCCAAAATCCCAAAGGAATGATTAGTCCAGTTTCTTCTGCTAGAGTAATAAATTCTCCAGGAGAAACCAAACCTTTTTCGGGATGCTGCCAACGAACTAATACTTCAAATCCTTTGATTTTATTACTAACTAAAGAAATAATTGGTTGATAGTGAAGGATAAATTCTTCTCGTTTAATGGCACAGCGGAGGTCATTTTCTAGCTGCAACAAAGTCAGAGCTTCCCCTCTCATTGATGGACTAAATATCTCATAAGGGAGTCTATTTTGTCTTTTCGCATTAGACAATGCTAGTTCTGCATCTCGTAGTAAATTTTCTGGTAAATCATATTCGCGATCGCCTACCGCAATACCGATATTTGCCTCAATAAAAACTTCATATCCTCCCAGATTAAAAGTTACTGATAGCTCGCGATAGATCCGATCAGCAACATTAGTTGCGTATTTTAAATGTTCAACGTTACTCAATAAAATAACAAACTCATCATTACCCATACGAGCAATAAAATCTTGCGATCGCAAACAAGTCTGTAGCCTCTGAGCAATGGCAATTAATAGGCGATCGCCAATAATGCGACCTAAGCTGCTATTAATCACTTTAAAACGATTAACATCAACAAATAACACTGCAAAATTATAATCTGACTTCTGATCACAAAAGCTAATTTCTTGTTCAATACGCTGCAACAATAAATCGTGACTAGGCAATCCAGTTAAGCGATCATAACTAATAGTTTGATTGATAGATTTTAAAGATAGTCCACCATTTTCATGATTTTCTTCTACATGACTAGGCTGAATTTTAGGCTCACGAATTGCTAGAGATTTATGCTGATTTAATTCTTGCCAAAATTCATCAGATATTGTTTGCTGTTGTAGAATGACCGCTACTTGCAATTCTACTTCATCAGTGTTAGCTAGTTGTAGAGGCAGTTCTTGTAGCTTGCAGACAATTGGTTGAGCCAATCCAGCTTCAATTTTATCGCGAATCCAATTTCCCACCAAAGAAATATTAGAGCGATCGCTGAATATTTGTTCCGCTGCTTGATTCAAAAATAAACAGTTATTATCAGCATCAAAAATAATTGTTGCTTGACGTAAATTGTCGATGGTGAGGCTTGAGATGGAGGATAAGTGAGCTACTTTTCCTACCTTAAACTGCATTTCGTAAAACATCTAATCAACTATCGCTATTTAGTTAATGCCTAGTTTCTATTTTGGCAACTCAATTAAATTTAGAGCTATTGATTTACTAAGAGTAAAATAAAATAAAACTAAAATACCCATTCTAATTTAATAATCCAAGATTCATAAACTTAATCAAGTAAAATCACAGAATTACTCTCCCTAAATCTCTAAACTCCTGATTTTTCGTTAAGTTGCGTCAGTCCCAATACTAATTGTTCACCACCTACACCGTAACGGACTAAACAAATGTAGTATTTTAGGTACTCGAATTCTTGATTGACGATCTTGATTGACTATATGAACTCCAATAAACCTACTGCTGTTAAAACCATTCGGCCGATCGCAGCCAGTTCGATTTACGGCATGGTGTTTCATGAAGATTTAATTTGGGCGATCGATTCCCGTAACGGTTATTTGCTGCAAATCGATCCAGAGACGGATAACACCACTATTTTGAATACCCGCAATTGGTCGGATTTTGTTGGTGCGACGGGTTTAGCCATCACCGATGATATCCTCTGGTTTACTAAGGGCGAAAGTATTTATTGTTGCTCTTTAGTTACTCAAGATTTTGAACCGCAATTATTTCTACATTTGGATTGTGACATTGATGGCATTGCTGTATCGGGAGCAACTATTTATTTAACTAGTCAAAGACAAGGCAAAATTCTGGTTTACGATCGCGATCGCACTACCAAAATTACGCATTTTTATGCCCCTGGGATCGGCTTGGAGAATATTACCGTTAAGTCGGAAGAGATCTGGCTGACGGACACTTTAGAACAAACAGTCTACTGCCTGGATCGAGCTACGGGAGAAACCATTTTTAGCGTCTTGACTCCCTTTGCTTCCCCTACGGGATTAGCTTTTAAGGTCAATGATGAGGGTCAAGAAACTCTCTATGTTGCCTACGCCGATCAAGAAATGTATATTCGTGATAATCCCAATGCCGAACCCAATTACGAATTACAAGATCGCGATCGCACTTTTATTCATCCCCTCTATTTTTATTACAACCCCAAGGAAAACTATGCTCTGTCTAATGGGTATTTAGTAGAAATGTGCTATACCGAGGAAATCTCTCCCCTCGATCCCATTGTCATCAATGATTTAACCTGGCGCATTGCCCTTCCCTCTGAAACAGCTCGACAAAAGATTCGGTCAGTTCAGGCGATCGGTCTACCCTTCACCGAAGAGACCAAGGAAGGACAACGTATTGCCGTATTTCAGTTGGATAATTTTAATTCTGAACAGCGTTATATCTTTGGCTGGAAGGCAATTCTAGAAGTTTGGAGTATTAAATATCAAATTAAACCCGATGATTGTGAAAACATCCCCCAACTTAGTCCAGAATATCAGCAAAAGTACCTGCTAGACGACGATAATCTGGCAATGGACACAGAGATTATTAATCAGGCTGCCAAAACAGCGATCGGCTCCGAAACTAATATTTTGCGCCAGGTATATAGCATACGCAACTATGTCTATGACCAGCTAGCTTACGGTATCAAACCCCATATTGATACCCCTGATATTGTACTTAAACGGGGAGTGGGTTCCTGCGGAGAGTATCTTGGCTTACTACTTGCCCTATGCCGCCTAAACGGGATTGCCTGTCGCACTGTTGGCAGATATAAATGCCCTGGAGATCCCCTCCAGCGCAATCTTCCTCTACAGCCTGACTATAATCACGTGTGGATGGAGTTCTATCTTCCTGGCTACGGCTGGCTACCGATGGAATCTAATCCTGACGATTTGTTTGAAGGAGGGCCCTATCCTACCCGTTTCTTTATGGGACTGGCCTGGTATCACGCCGAGATGGCAAAAGATACGTCTTTTGAGGTGATTACTAGCGGAGGCGTAAAAATTGAGAAAGAAATGGCTTCCATTGGGGACTTATCTCTGAATCATATTAGATTTATGATTTTGGCGGAATTACAGCCAATCGCAACTAGCAACTAGCAACTAGCAACTAGCAGAGAGGTTATCTCATTTCCTCATCCCCCATCCCCTTTATTTATTTCAAGTTGCTTGCCATCCCTTTGGATATTTACTTGAGCTTCATACTTCTACTATTTACTTCAAACATATTTCATAAAAAATATACGCTTCGCATTATTTTTATATTTATGTTTATTTCATATTTATTTTAAATAGACAATAGCTGATTTATAGCCTTAGTTCATAATTTTAAGCATTATATTCATTGTGTAAAACACT
>JBEANW010000563.1:0-14576 GCA_041165225.1 Cyanobacteriota bacterium
AACTGTCAAATTATGGGACGTGAATAATGAAAATAAGCCTCTCCAAACTTTTGGCGGTAAAGATAATAAAGGTGGTCATGTAGATGAAGTATGGTCGGTAGCGATAAGTAAGGATGGCAAGTATATCGTTAGTGGTAGTGCTGACAGAACTGTCAAATTATGGGATGTGAAAAATGAAAATGAGCCTCTCCAAACTTTTCGCGGTGAAGGTGGTCATTTAGAGGAGGTTTTGTCGGTAGCGATAAGTGATGATGGCAAGTATATTATCAGCGGTAGTGCCGACAAAACTGTCAAATTATGGAATGTAGAAAATAGCGAGCGACCCCTCCACACTTTTAATGGTCATACGGGGGCAGTTAATTCTGTAGCTATAAGTAATGATGGCAAAAAGATCGTCAGTGCTAGTATTGATACAAAAATTCAATTGTGGATAGGTGTTGATTCGGAAAAGTTGTTGATCGCAGGATGCGAGAAAATGAGATTAAATCGCCATTTTGTCTCTACTGCAACAGATACCATTCAAGAAGCAGCTAACACTTGTATGAAGTATGGGAATTGGAGCGACTCAGAAAAAGCCGACTTTTTGGTTAGACAAGGATTAGCCTTAGCAGCAGAAAAAGATGGTCTCGATGGGGCAAAAAAGAAGTTCAAGTTCCAACGAGCCGAACAACTAGATCCTTCTAACGTAGACATACCTAAACTAGAAACCGAAGCTAAGAATTTAGAAGAAAAATGTTTAGAAGAAAAATGTTTAAAGCATAATGCAAAGTAGAAATTAAGTCTAAAGTGATACTAGAGATAGCATCATGTTCTTTGGGATTAGGCAAAGCAAACATATTCAATCGGATTTTCCTGAAAATGTAATTTTCTTATTCCAACCTCCCTATTGTCCTGGACTTAATCCCATTAACAGGTGTAGACTCTGACTAAAATCAGGTTTGTTTTTGCTAGAGATGAAAATTATGGCGATCGCATAACTGTATAGTTATTCAATACTCTCCCCAATCAGGATACTGTTCGGGGGCTTTTCCTTGACTGGCGATAATCTCACCATAGCCAGGACGAATATCTGGTTTAACTTCTTCAAGAAGTAGTTGAAACTCCCAGTTGTCGCCAAAATCAAACAGGTATTCTATAACTGAACCTACTTCCAGGGGTAAATCAGCTATTTTTGTCTCGTCAGTAGAGGGAGAACGTTCCAGATAAGGATGAAATGCCTGCAAGGTTAGTCCTAGGCGATTTCTGTAGGTAAACAGATCCAGATGGTCGGAGTCGAAATCAACAGACTGTAAAATTAATTGGCTGAGATCCCAGAGAGTCATGTCGCTAGAAATAGCAATCCGCCGCCAAATCTGATGCCAAGTAACCTTAAAAATGTAAGTTCCAGTACTAGAAGCAATTTGAGGTAGTTCGATAATTTTCTGCCATTGGGGAAAATAAGGCTGTAAGACTGACTGAAGTTTGCCAAACTGAGGCTCTACAGGTTGCTCCTCGTCCCAGGTCATTATGGGGTGAGTCCAATCTGGAAATGCAGCCTGAAGCAATGCTTTGCCCCAAGCGGTTTGCTTAACACTTTTAACTCTCCAGCCTTTACCCACTTCTGGTTTACCGTAGCTAGCTTCAATCAATCCAAATAGCTTCATCAGCGCCAGGTTATGAAACCCTGGATAGTATTTCAGGTTTTGCTGCATCTGATAATCGGGAAACTTTTCTCCTTTAGGGGACATCCTCGACCAATACTGTAAACATCTTGATCCCTCTGTCATATGTCCCCTTTCCCCCAGCATCTCCTCCTGGGCAATCACTAACCAGGCTTCTAATAGGTTGAAATAACGCTCTGTCAGATTCATCTGTTGCCAACTATTGACCATTACAGAATCTAACCTCAGTTGCGATTTTTTTCCCTTTTGAACTACTTTAGCTATTCCTGTAGCTCTTAAGAGTAAATACAAGCCGTTAATGGTGGGATAAGACTTTTGTTGGGGGCGCTGAAGATCTGTTTGGATTGGTTCCGCTAGCTGTTGATTGATCTGGGCTAAGGATTTCATCGAAATCAGATTCAGCTTGCCTCCTACCGCAATTCCCTCTTGACCAATAAAATCCAGGAGAGTTTGAAAGTCTTGTAGAACCGTTCCTGGAATGGTTGCCGTAATTTCTTGCTGTTGCAGGAGAGCGATCGCTTTTTGGGACATGGCTGATGGAGACACAGCGGATAATGGGGGGGCTAGTTTTCGAGTCAGATCTCCCTGGAGTTGCTGCTGAAATTCCTGGGCGGACGGCACTTCTTGGGAAAATTCTGCTAATACTTCGGTGGCTAACTCCTGTAACATCTGCTCCAATTCTGTTTGGTCGGCTGGGGAGAGTAAGTCGCCCCCTGCAACTGCCAACTCACTAAATAAACCAGTAATATTGGGTAATTTGGCATTAGAGTTAGGGGTGGTTAACTCTTGATTTTGCTGCTGTTGAAATTTTTGTAAACCTTCTTCGGTGGTCATATCAAACCCTGCTGCCATCCCCGACATTAAGCAAGATTTGGCGATCCCAAAATTACTCGGATCGTTCATGATGCGAGAAAACTTGGGCTGAAGTTGCTTTAAGAATTTAATAATTTTGTGTGCCTGGGGATGTTGATATTCCCGTTTCAGAAATTGCCAGAAAGCCATTAACTCAGGAATTGCGGTATCCGCTTCTGTGGGGTCTAGTAAAGAAACCTGGTTGGGGAAAATCTGCGTCACAATTACTTCCACATTGCTCATGGTCATCTGAGGCAGGGTTACCGATTCATAGACATAGCCAAAATAAATCAGGTGATCGATCCAACTACCCACATACTCATCCATGATCGGATGGGCTTGCAAATAGGTTTGAGCCTCAATGGAGGCGACAAATTCAATCACCAACTCCTCGACAAATTCCTCTAGGGCAGCGATCGCCTGATCGTAGTCTTGAATCTGATCTAGCTGGTGAAGATTGACGGACATGGTTCTATTTGGGGAAAGGGGAAAGCAGTACTTCGTGATTCTGAGAGTTGCTATACTTTCATAGTAGGTATTTTCCGTAATTACACTGAGAAAATGAGCTTAGTGTAAAATTTATTTACCTATTAAGCGGTTATTAAACCAATTGACAATCAATTAAGCCCCATCAATAATTGCAATTGCCTGTGACTAAAATGCGATCATTAGCAAACTAGAATTTCATGGAACAAGAACGAGCTTATTGGTTAGCCTGGTCGCAAATTAGCGGGATTGGAGCGGTTTCCCTCAAAAAAATCCATCAACATTTTGGTTCCCTACAAACAGCTTGGTCTGCTCCTGCGATCGCCTTTGCGGAAATTGAAGGGATCAATGGCAAAGCTGCGGTGGCAATACAGCAGAGTAGACCGCAACATCTTCCTGCTGAACTGTTAGCCCAGCACCTCCAACAAAATCCTCAGTTTTGGATACCAGAGGATGAGCTATATCCGCGACTTTTAGCCGAAATTCCGAGTTCTCCACCCCTACTCTACTATCAAGGACAGGTAGAGCCTGAAGAAAACCTGGGGAGCAAACCCATGATTGGTATTGTCGGTACTCGTGACCCCTCAGAATACGGCAAGCGCTGGACTAAAAAACTGACCCAAGCTTTAGTCAGTCATGGTTTTGGCATTGTTTCAGGGATGGCGGTCGGGGTAGATGCGATCGCTCATCACACTGCCCTAGAAGCTAAAGGCAGGACTATTGCGGTCTTGGGGACAGGGGTAGATACGGTCTATCCCATGAGTAATCGGGAACTTTATCGTCGATTGACTGACTGTGGTTTGATTGTGAGTGAATATCCTGCTCAAACTCCACCAGATCGGGGTCATTTCCCTGCCCGCAATCGGATTATTGCTGGATTGTGCCGTGCGGTCTTAATTATTGAAGCGCCCCAACGTTCAGGAGCTTTAATTACAGCTCGTTTTGCCAATGATTTCTGTCGCGATGTCTATGTCTTACCTGGTTCTCTAGATAATTCACGGTCTTTAGGTTGTTTGGCATTGCTCAATTCTGGCGCTCACGTCATTCTAGGTATCGAACACTTATTAGAGATGCTTGGCACCATGCCCTGTCTTGATTATCTACCCACTACAGCCAAACCCAAACTCAAGCTCGATCCTGAATTGGCGCGTATTTATGACCTCATGAATCATGAATCTGTCTCTGTTGATGCGATCGCCGAACAAACAGGATTAGAGATCAATAAGATCTTAGCTGCATTGTCTGAGTTGGAAATGATGGATTTAGTGATTCAGTTACCAGGAATGCGCTATCAGCTTATAGCAACTTAAATTAATTGGGGTATCTATGTACCCTGTTTACTCGTCTTCGACTCTCAGTTATACTTGCTTTTGGGTACATTTTGAGCAAGTTTTGAGCAAAGCTTGAGCGTGTGACTACACCTTGCAAATGAAAGCGAGAGACGACACGCTAAAGCGTGGAGTGCGGATAGCGAGACTCGAACTCGCAAGGCGTAAGCCACACGCCCCTCAAGCGTGCGTGTCTACCAATTCCACCACATCCGCAAATCGAACGTTCTAGAGGCTAAATTTCACGTTTAGCACTTATAATGCTCATCTTGGCAGTATCTAACTTATCACATATTGAACTAGATTGTTGGGTTAATTACTGAAGTTCATTGTGAAGCAGAATTTTGGACTAATTCTAGAAACTTCAGGCGCTGCTGGGGAGTTAAGATTTCTCTGGTAGCTAACATACTTTCAAAGTGCAATGATTCCATTTCTTGACGTAAAGCACTCAACTGTTGATTTTTTGCTCTGAGTAAGGCTACTGCCTCTGTTCCCATGAGCATGTCCGATAGCTGCTGCTGCAATCTGACAATATCTTGCTTTTTGCTGAGTATTTGTTGTTGATACTGAAGATGAATTTGCTTAATCTGCTGCGCTTGTTCTTTAGTTAGATCTAGTTGCTGAAACAGGCTAGTAAATCTCTCTTGTGACGTTGAGGAGCGATCTGCGAAGATCATTTCCGTTGCCGTTTTCTTGGCAGCAAGAGAGCTGTAACTGGGAACAAATGACCAAGACGCAGCAGAAAAAACGGGTAGACTATAAAAAATTGAAAGAGCGATCGCCACTAGGGTTAGTAAATATCGCTGTCGTCGGACTAGAGGTTGAAAAATCATTGATTAAAAGTATCTACTGTGCAGCGAAGGATAAGGCAGGTTGGGGCTCAGAGATAGTCGGCAACAGCCAGTAAGCTTCGGTTTTTTCATTTGCTGCATAGCTATAGATGTTGCTATCGAGGGTATCATGCCAATTTTTGACTAAAAAATTGTCCAAATCTCTTGGTTCTAGGGCGATTCGTGGGGTTTTTATGCCAAAGCTGACGGAAGTGAAGAGAAATCCTGTAGCGATCAGTTTTGCTGGTACGCGGAAGACAATCCTCCTCGGAATAGTCCAGGCTGTCTTAAATGTCTTAAAGTTCAAACTAAGTCTTCTCTGGCGAGGATGGGGTTCCAAAGAATCAATTAAAAGCTGTTCAAGATCAAAAGGAGCATCAGGGGGCAGGGGTTGGTGATGTCGCAAAAAGCTGACGAGATTATTTTGGCGATCGTTGTGCAAGTTAGTCATAATGCTAGTGATTAAATGAATGAATATTTAAAGAGATATTCCTTGTTGTTCTAGAAAGTCCCTGAGAGAATTGCGAGCATGAAATAATCGGGATTTAACAGTTCCTACTGGCACATTCAAAACTTCAGCAACTTGCTTTTGAGGTAAATCTTCCAAGTCATGCAAAACTAACACCGCTCGATGTTCAAAACTAAGATTACTCAAGCCTCTCTGCACTAAATCCTGATAATGCAACTGCATTAAATCGGGCGCAGACTCAGCATCAGTGAGCTTGGTGCTATCTAATTCTTCTTTCTCCCAAGCTTTTTCATTCAAACTGGTTTTTTCTAGACCTCTAGCTAATTTACGCCGTTGATCTGTCGCTACATTCCAGCTAATGCGATAAAGCCAGGTAGAAAAATACTTGGCAGTTTTCAGTTTCGGTAATCCTTTCCATGCCTTGAGAAACACCTCCTGCACCAAATCATCTAGTAATGCTGAACCACATAGTTGATAGAGGGTTGAGCGTACCCGTTGTTGATAACGTTGGTAGAGCAAACGAAAACAGTCGCGATCGCCCTGTTGGCAAAGGAAGATTAATTCTTGTTCCGTTACCGATCCTATTGCTGGTTTCGTATCTATCTCACTAGCCTGTTCACAAGCTAATATTTTGCTCATTTTATCTAGAATATAGATTCCTTCTGGTTCTTTAGACCAAATATAGTGAGTACTGGTTCAATAATAGATAAATATCAGGTTAAATACCCAAGTTAATTCTAGCTCAGGAAAACATTTGACCAATAATAATCACCGTAATTAAACCCAGAAAAACCAAGCCAGCGTTGGTCAACCAGCCTTTTTTATGCCATCGTTTCAATAGTGGCAATAGCCGAGACTTATATTGAATTAATTGGGAATGACATCGGTTAATCAACGGTTCATATTGCAGCATCGAAGATGCCCAAATCCGAGTTAATTTGGTCTTATATTGAGCTATTTGTTGTCCGTGATTTTTGCTTTTGGCAAACACTATCAAAGATGTTTCAGTTGTTGATAGTCCATTAGCAGTTATTTCCCCTGACTTGGTAACATCCCCCGCAACATCTGCATTTTCTTTTAAGGGTAAAGTCGCAAAGTACTCTAATTCCGAGTCAGGTAAATTGATTTTGGGGACTGGAGGAGGGGACTCTAAATAAACATCATGGTCATTGCTTTCTGTCATAACTACAGAACCAGATACGTCAGTTACATTATTATCAAATACGCTGTCTTCCGTTACTTGCTCGACAACCATCAAAGACTTGTCCCTGGAAGTATTCGTCTCATTTACTGCTACGGGAATTGCTGAGTTTGGCGATCGCGCTGATTGTTTAGATCGATGGTTAGTTTTGCTCCTATTGCTTTTGCTTTGTCTGAGATTGCTAGGATCGAAGATTTTAGCTAACAACCTTGATTCTATATGGGAGTAGCCATTATTGACGGCAATGATCGATTGCTTTAAATCCTCTATCAAACTGTCTTTCAGCAAATAGGCTCTAGCTCCTGCCATCAACGCCTGAGTTAGATATTTTTTATCCTCATGACTGCTGAGAATAATTACTTTAGTATCGGGAGCAAGACGAGTAATATATTTAGTAGCCGTAATACCATCCATTCCAGGCATTTCAATATCCAGCAAGACAATATCAGGACACAATTCAGCAATCATCGCCACCGCACTACGACCATCTTTGAGAGTTCCCACGATTTCTAGATCAGGATCTTGAGCCAGTAGTGATTTAATTCCCTGCTGAACTAAGTTTTGATCGTCTACCAGTAAAATACGAATCATCTTGAATTATCGAATTGTATATTTTAAAAATGCGGACTAATATTTCAGAAATCTTAAAGATTAATTTACTTTTGAATAAATATCAGTAATTATACTGAAGAATGATCAAAAAATTTCATGTTCTCAATATAGAACTAGTTCTTCTATGAGAACTCCGAACTAATAAGTCTTTAGTGGCTATTTAAACAGGGCGTTGCTGAATTCGGGTATGATTTTACCATTTTCGCTATGCAAGCAAATCAACTAAAAAGCTAAGAGCTAGAAGCTAAAAGCTACGAACAGATTACTCTTCGGTTTCACGTTGTACCCTTGTGGTATACTTCAAATCAGCAACGCCTAAACAGTAGGTATTAATTTCTCGAATCAACTTCTGCTGTATTACTTCTGCTTTGATCACATCCTGACGAGCAGATTGCAGGGTGGACAGATCTTTATTTTCTCTAGCTCTGACTGCATCGTAAGTGGCCTGAGAGTAAATACGATAGATTGTCACAAGCTGGTTTTGATATTTAATTAATTCGCTGCGATTAATTTCTAGGAGCGCAATTCGATCCGCTGCTTGGCTAAATGTATTGGCAGCCTGAAGCCAGTTCTTCGTTTCATTTGACTGCTCATCGGACTTGCTAATATTTTGATTACTTTTCTGCACATCTTTAGCAACTTGAAAAATCTGTTCGCATTGAGCAGACTGGTTTTCCTCACAACCCGCAGCAAATAAGCTCAGTAAAACAATTACTAAAATCAACCAATAGTTGCCTTGAACGCTAGCTTTTACGCTATTCTGTCTGGAAACCAGCATCTTATATTTATTACTAACTTACTTATTTATTTATTACTTTTGCCATATGTGGCTATTTATCTTGATGACTAATGACTTAATATAGACGACTTACAGCATAATCAGTCAACTCATAGAGAGCCTCTTTAGAACTAGAAGGAGGAAGACAGTTAAGGCTCTGGGCAGCTTGATAAGCAAGATCTTTAGCTAGTTGACGGGCTTGTTCAATGCCATTGCTTTTTTTAATTAATTCCAAGGCTTTATTGAGGTCTTCTGGTTCAGAAAATTGTCTCTCAATTAAAATTTCCAAGAAGGGTTCTTGTTGAAGGGCATAAAACACAGGAGAGGTTAATTTACCGCTAGCCAGATCCAAGCCTGCTGGTTTACCTAGTACTTCCGTTGAACCAGTAAAATCGAGGATATCATCGACAATTTGAAAAGCCAAACCTAAATTGCGACCATAGTTATAGAGCTGTTCCGCTACTTCATTCCCCGCATCACTCAAAACCGCAGCAGCTTTAGCACTATTCGCCATCAAGGAAGCAGTTTTATAGTAGGTTTTGTCTAAGTAGCTGTCGATTGAAGCATCGATATCAAAGCGATTGATGCTTTGCATAATTTCTCCTTCCGCAAAATCCCTAATGACCTCAGATAAAAGTTTGACTACCTGTAAATTATCTAAATTAGCCAAATACCAAGAGGACTGGGCGAAGAGAAAATCTCCTGCCAAGACAGCGATGCGATCGCCAAATAAACTATTGACTGTTTCTACATTACGTCGCAAATCTGCTTCGTCCACCACATCATCATGTACTAAGCTGGCAGTATGAATCATCTCCGTGATTTCTGCTAAACGACGATGACTAGGGGTTAAGTCATGATCTGCCGTAGTAGCCCGCGAAGCCAGCAAAACGATCGCTGGTCGAATCCGTTTTCCCCCAGCATCAAACAAGTGTTCGGCAGCAGCCCCTAAAATCGGATGACGCGCTCCAATTAGTTGTTTGAGATTATCTGTCAGAATATTCAGATCATTTTCAACGGGTGTTAATAAAGAAGTAGTAGAAGATGTCATTGTTAAGCCAGGTACGGCAAATGTTTATTTAAGAAACTTTACATATATTGTACTTATTTTAAGGGAAGCTCACCTAATAACCAACTATTAACTTAGGAAAGAGCATGAATCGGCATTTAAATAGCTTTTAAATAATTGCTTGAAAATCTGCCCACAATCTGCCATAATTAATCTCGGCAAGGAAACAGCGCAAATCTGTAAAGATGTGTGTGTCTGAATAGTCAGAATCTAGTTAAAAGACTAGTTGGAGAAGCTGACAAGAATGCGGGTGTAGCTCAGTGGTAGAGCGTCACCTTGCCAAGGTGAATGTCGAGGGTTCGAATCCCTTCACCCGCTTAGTGAAAATAAATCAAAATCATCATAAGGTACAATTTTGTGCTTTAAGTCTGACAATTCTATTAAAATTGGATTGAGGAGTAAGGCGACAGCAACATAAAGATAATACGTGAAGATAACAATTGATTTATCTTAAAATAAACCTATAGTCAAGTTTATTTATTATCGTCTAACCTTAGTAACTTCAGCCGATTAGAGTGCGCCCATCTAAAGCCCATCAAATAGATTTAACTAGTGAATATCCCTGTCCCTGTCGCCGAAACGGTAAGCTAAAACCGATTGTTTTGACTGAAGCTTTGGGTTGCGATCGCTGTCAGCAGATCTTTGTCGTCAAAAAAGATGGTCAGGTAATCGAGCAGTTAGCTTCTATCTACCAAAAGAAATCCTGGAGATGGACTGGTCATCGCTGGCAAAATGTTTATGCTCGCTGGAAACAGAGTAACTGTCTAATTATCTTCATCCTGCTGTTTGGTCTGAGTATTCTGGTAGGGATGATGATGATCCTATCCTAATTGTTGCGTTGGTTGAATGCTCAGAGTATCATTTCCTGGATAGTGATATTTTTCTTGTTGATCACCTTTATATAGTTCTACCGCTGTTTATCATCCATCGGCATTAATCCCAAAGCAATGCAAAGTTCATCAGATCGAGTGCTGACCATAGTTAAAAAATCTCATAAAGCTGCTATTAAACTTGCCCAAATATCTGGGGCAAAGAGGAGGTTAGGCATATTGGCGATCGCCGAGGCAATGGAAAGCAGTTGTGATGAGATCCTCGAATCTAACACTATTGACTTAGAAATGAGCCGTGAAATGGCGATCACCGAGCCGATTGCCGACTGGTTAAAACTAACTCCAGAGCGATTAGAAATGACCATCGCTATTCTCAAGCGACTTTCCCGCGCCGCCGATCCGACTAGGCGCTTGATTAATGCTCCCTATCAGTTAGAACCATCTCAAACCTATTGCCAGCTAGTTCCCTTGGGGACAATTACCCTGATCTATGAAGCCTTTCCCGAATTAGCAGCGATCGCCGCAGGACTCTGTTTAAAGACAGGAAATAGCTTAATTACCAGGGGATGCAGTGCAGCGAGTAATTCCAACCAAACTATTGCAGGGATCATCCAAAAAGCATTAGCAGCGACGGAGCTACCAGAGGGAACAGTTGAAGCAATTTCGGCGGACTTAGGTATTTCCGTCCAAGACTTGGTTACTCAAGATCGCTATATTAATTTGGTTATTCCTTATGGTAGACCGAGCCTGGTGCAACAGGTGGCAGAAAAAGCCACGGCAACGGTATTGAAAACTGCGATGGGCAATTGTTATCTTTATTGGTCACAGAGTGGCAGTTTAGAACTAACTAGTCAGATGATTATTGATAGTCATGATGGAGAGCCTGATGCCGTCAATGCGATCGAAAAAGTACTAATCAATCATGAAGTCAAGTCTCCTCTACTACAATCTTTGTTTGGTAGTTTGCAACAGCAGGGGTTTAAACTACGGGGGGATGAATCCTTAGTGGAACAGTTTCCTGAGTTTTTATCCCTTGTGAAACCCGATGAATGGTGTAAGCCCTATTTAACTAAGATAGTGGCTTTTCATCGTATAGATAGCTTATCTCAGGCAGTTGCTTGGATTAACCGTTACAGTAGCGGTCATGCAGATGCGATCGTCACCAAATCTTATCAGGAAGGAAAGCAATTCGTCCAAGGTATTGATAGTGCGCTGGTTTACATTAATACCTCTCCTAAATTTTCCCGTATTCCTGAAGAAGGAGGCGATGTATTTTTGGGGATGTCCAATCAAAAAGGCTATCGCCAAGGTTTAATTAGTGTTGAAACTTTTACTACCAGCAAGCAGATTGTCCAAGGATAGGGTTTAGTTAAAGTTGTATTGTATGTTGTTTGTCAATACTCTAGAGTAGTGTGGTCGTTAATTCGACGTTTGGGAAATCTTTTTGTTAATTCCCAAATTGGACGATCGCTCCTGGGTTACTGACTAAGTTACTCCGAGAGAATCCCCAAGACCTCGACTTGGTTGGGTTTACAGAAGATATCGAAGCGATCGTCTGTAGGATTTAAGATTAGTTCTAATTTACTAGTTTAATCCCTAAATTGAATAATTTAGCTTTGAT
The DNA here is from genome assembly GCA_041165225.1 of Cyanobacteriota bacterium. GTDB lineage: Bacteria > Cyanobacteriota > Cyanobacteriia > Cyanobacteriales > Xenococcaceae > Waterburya. The sequence goes on from JBEANW010000563.1 coordinate 11,738, forward strand.
CGCGGAAGATAACTGTCATTAACATAATCAAAAAACTATACTTCTGTGGTTGCTTGAAAAATTAGCGATCGCTCTTTAGCAGGAGGTCAAACTACTATTTTCAATCTGATCTGGTAAATATACCTCGCGCAATTAACCACAAATTCACTTTTATCTCGTTTCCAGCCAGGAGAATTTGTAAAAAAATCTTAATGGAGCAAATTAAATTGTTATTGAGGTTTTTTTTGTCCTAAACTGGAATAGATATGAAATATACCTAAACTAAATTTTATTTGGGCTTACCCCCTCGATAAATTGTTGTTTATCGTCCGAACTCTATTAAATAATATTTGGTCGTAGCCGCAACTGCTGGTCTATTCATTAACTTGTTATGGCGTAACCTCTGTCATTGCAGAGTCTTACGCTGTTAACTTTGACAATTAAATATATTTAAGCCCTTATAGGAAAAAATTATATGGAGTCTCATAATAAGTACGTAAGAGATCGTCTGTCGATATTTGTAGACGGGAATAATATGTTCTATGCTCAACAGAAAAATGGTTGGTTTTTTGACCCCAGAAGAGTATTAGAACATTTCACCAAAGATCCCACCGTCGTCTTGATCAATGCCTTCTGGTATACGGGACTCAAGGACGCTCAAGATCAAAGGGGGTTCCGTGATGCTCTCATTAGTTTGGGCTATACCGTTAGAACCAAGATCCTCAAGGAATATTATGACGATGCCTCTGGTCGCTATTCTCAGAAGGCAAATTTAGATATTGAAATTGTCGTAGATATGTTTAACACGGTAGAACAGTATGACCGTGTAATTTTATTTAGTGGTGATGGGGATTTTGAACGGGCGATCGAACTATTGCGATCGAAAAACACTCACATCACTGTGGTTTCCACAGAAGGGATGATTGCCAGGGAACTGCGGAACGCTACTGATCGCTATATAGATCTTAATGATGTTCGTAGCTACATTGAGAAAAGCGACTTTTGAATTAGTGGATAATTATTCAATTATTTATTTTGTTTTGGTGGATAGAGCGATCGCTTTAAACGTAATTTAGGCTAGGATAAGTTGGCGATCGCCTGACCTCTGATACTTTAGAAAACAGCGATCGCTCTCTCTATATCTCTGATTGCTCACAAGTAGATAATTCTGGTTATTCTCTTGAAAGATATAGCTTATAATTCTTAAGTAATGTTGCTCAATCGGGATAGAGAAAACACGAGTATCTATTGCAGACTGGAAAAAAGTAATTAAAAGCTAATAACTACAAACAGTATTACCCCGAAGTCAACAGGCAAAATCAACTAACGATCTACAAAGTTTAGATTATGGACAATTCACAAGACCGCATTATTATTTTCGACACCACCTTAAGAGATGGAGAACAGTCTCCTGGGGCAACCCTCAATGTTGAAGAGAAACTAGAAATTGCCCATTCTCTATCCCGACTGGGAGTTGATGTAATTGAAGCGGGCTTTGCTTTTGCTAGTCCTGGAGATTTTGAAGCTGTTCAGAAAATTGCTCAAGAAGTGGGGACAGAAAATGGCCCTGTGATCTGTAGTTTAGCTAGAGCAATTAAGGCAGATATTAAGGCAGCCGCGGAAGCCTTGCAGCCTGCTGCCAAAGCTCGGATTCACACTTTTATTTCTACTTCTGATATTCATTTGGAGTATCAATTAAAGAAATCACGTAGTGAAGTTTTAGATATTGCCCAAGAAATGGTGGCTTATGCGAAATCCTTCATGGATGATGTTGAGTTTTCGCCGATGGACGCGGTACGTACCGACTCAGAGTATCTGTATCAAGTATTAGAAGCAGCGATCGCTGCGGGGGCAACTACGGTTAATATTCCTGACACTGTGGGCTATACCACTCCAACAGAGTTTGGTGACTTAATTAAAGGTATTTGCGAGAATGTACCCAATATCAATCAAGCTGTGGTTTCGGTTCATGGTCATAACGACCTGGGTTTGGCGGTAGCTAACTTCCTGGAAGCAGTTAAAAACGGTGCGAGACAATTAGAATGTACCATTAACGGGATTGGCGAACGAGCAGGTAATGCCGCTTTGGAAGAGTTGGTGATGGCTCTCCATGTACGCCGTCAGTATTTTAATCCTTTCCTAGGTAGACCAGCGGAATCGACTGAACCCTTGACTAAGATTGATACTCAGCATATTTATAAGACTTCTCGTTTAGTTTCCAATCGTACAGGGGTGATCGTCCAGCCGAATAAAGCCATTGTAGGGGCGAACGCCTTTGCCCATGAGTCGGGGATTCATCAAGATGGAGTCTTGAAAAATCGCCTGACTTACGAAATTATGGATGCCAAGTCTATTGGTTTGAATGATAATCAGCAGATTATCTTAGGTAAACATTCTGGACGTAATGCCTTTCGTACTCGTCTAGCTGAATTAGGCTTTGAACTTTCCGAAACCGACCTCAACAAAGCTTTTATCCGCTTTAAGGATGTTGCCGACAAGAAAAAAGAAATTACTGACTGGGATATTGAAGCCATTGTCAGCGATGAAATTAGACAACCTCCTGAGCTATTCCGTTTAGAGTTGGTGCAAATTTCCTGTGGCGATCGCTCTCAACCAACTGCGACTGTAACTATTCGCACCCCTGATGGTCAAGAACTTACCGATGCCGCCATTGGTACAGGGCCTGTTGATGCAATCTACAAGGCGATTAATCGCGTGACCAATATTCCTAATGAGCTAATTGAATTCTCGGTACAGTCAGTTACGGCGGGGATTGATGCCATTGGTGAGGTGACCATCCGCTTGCGCTACCAAGATCGAGTTTATTCTGGTCGTGCGGCTAATACTGATATTATCGTTG
>JBEANW010000564.1:0-2847 GCA_041165225.1 Cyanobacteriota bacterium
AGATTAAGTTTATTATTCTTGCTCCGTCTCAGGCTCAAAGATGCCGTGTCATGACTCCAGAAGATGAGTCAGCCGCTCAATGGCATGAGGTGGGTGGACAGCAGATTGATCCCACTCGACCCTATCGCTGTTTTGTGGAGGGCGGTCGCTATATCGATATTTTCTTTTATGATGGCCCGATTTCTCGTGATATGGGCTTTAACGATGTTTTAGATACCGCTGATAACTTAGCAGATCGTTTAGGGCAAGCGATCAAGAGCGATCGCCTTTCTCAACTAATTAATGTTGCCACTGACGGCGAAACTTTTGGACACCATAAAGGCGGGACAGAAAAATGTGTCGCCTATGCTCTGAGTGAAAAATTTGCCCACCACGGTTGGACAGTAACTAACTATGCCCACTATTTAAGTATCTGTGCTCCTACCTGGGAAGTAAAACTCAAACCTGTAACCGCTTGGAGTTGCGCCCACGGAGTTGATCGCTGGCAAGATGATTGTGGTTGTGCTGGTGGTGGCGGTTGGCATCAAAAATGGCGTAGACCCCTGCGGAATGCTCTCGACTGGTTACGGGATCGCCTAATTGCAGTTTATGAAGAGATTGGCAGTAAATTCTTCAGCGATCCCTGGTTAGCTCGAAATGAATATATTCAGGTGGTACGCGATCGCTCTGAAGCTAACGTTACTAAGTTTTTGCTGCGTCATCAGGCGAAAGAATTATCCCCCACAGAACAGATTGACGCGCTGCGACTTTTGGAAATGCAGCGTCATACCCTATTGATGTACACTAGCTGCGGTTGGTTTTTTGAAGAAATATCTCGCCCAGAAGGGGTGCAAATTTTACGCTATGCTACTCGCGGGATGGAATTAGCTGGGGCAGTGGCGGGGATCGATCTCCAGGAAGAGTTTCTTAGCTATCTCGCTCAAGCACCGAGCAATGTTCCTATTTTTGGTAACGGTAAAAAAGTTTTTCAAGACTTAGTAGCAACCTCGCGGATCAGTCTCCAGCAAGTAGCTGCTCACTATGCCATTAGCTCGATCTTTACAGATTATGTCCACCAAGAAAAGATTTACTGCTACGAAGTTGAGCAGCTAGATTACCAAAAGCAGCAGATGGGTACTCTGACACTTTCCTTGGGGCAGATTCAATTAACCTCCGAAATTACCTGGGAAACTAAGCATTTTGTCTTTGCAGCACTGCATTTAGGAGGATGGGATTTTCATTGCTGTATTACCGAATTTAATGGTCGTTTAGCTTATGCAGAGTTAAAGCAACAACTTTTTGACGATCTTAAACAGGCTAGTGCGGCGCAGGTAATTCTCAGTATGAACCGTTTAATGGGGGATCGCTCTTTTAGTCTGCAAGATCTTTTTGCGGAAGAAAGACAACGAATCATCAAACTATTAACTGCTCAAACCAAAAAACATCTCGACCAGCTGTATACCCAAGTATATCGAGAAAATTACAGTATGCTGGCAGCTTTTCAACGAGAAGAAATGCCCGTCCCCCAAGAACTCAAAGTGGCTGCGGAGGTGGCCTTATCTTATCGCTGTATCAAGACCGCAAATCATCTAGAACAGGGTTTTGAAGATCCCGTGGTGATTGATAATGCTCTAGCCGAACTCACTTCCACGGCGACAGAAGCCAATCATCTGGAATGTTGGCTCAATATTCCCGAACTCAAACTGATCCTGGAAGATACAATTGTGAGTCTTTTACAGCGACTACTAGCGGGTGATAATCCTGCTGATCTAGAAGCTGATGTCACCAGAATTGAAACAGCGATCGCTCTTGGTCAGCAACTACGGCTAGGGTTAGCTTTAGACCAAGCCCAGGAAATATACTTTAGCTCTTTACACCAGGATATTTTGCCCAACTGTCTAATGAATGATCTAGATGACCTAGTTGATTCATCTAGTCTTGAGGGTAATAGCTGTCCTTGGAAGATCCCTCAAATCAAATCCTTACTCAAATTAGGACAAAGTTTAGCGATCGACGTTAGCTGTTGGTTGTAATGTCGTTGTTTGTTTATCGAGACTTGTCAGTAAGACTGTTCGTCCTAAAGGACGACACGAAGTTAGTGCTTTAGCATACCGCTTCGCATATAGCTTAAAGCTCTAAGCTCTAAGCTTTAAGCTCTAAGCCAATGTTAAATGGGGAAGGTGGGATTTAGTCTTATCTTTCCTGTGATCATTTAGTCATACTGCAATACTTAACTACTCAATAAGTCTTTTGCCTGCTGGTAAATCAACTTCTCTGTTTCAGTAGCTTTTCCTAGAGATTCGGCATGAATTTGCTCTAGGCTAGCAATATACTCGTGTTTTAGGCTGAGAACGCTGTTTGCCTTGGTAGCAGTAATAGTCGCTAACTGAGCTCTTAAAGGAAGCTGTCGAAACACAGCCAAACGTTGGGATAAAGATGACATCAATTAAGGTGGCTAAAATTGTAGATTTAAAATTACGATCTGAAATTATTTAACCTTATCAAAAACCAAGAGCAAAACTTGATTAATCCGCCGCTCCTGCCTCTGGGCAAAACAACTCTAGCGATCCTGTTGCTTACCTGCCTGCAACCTCTAGAGTGTTTGGCACTACCTCCTGTAGAGGATGTCCCCGAAGAAATCTTGCGGACTGAGATCATTCTGGAAGGGCGATCGCCCATAGATAATCAACCATTATCAGCTAGTGAATACGAGGAGCTAGAAGCAGAGTTAAGAGAGTCCCATCTTGATCCCCAAATCAATGAAGATATTCGGCAAATCATCTTTTTGCTACAAATCAGAAAGCTGATCAAAACTATAATTCCTTTTTATTAGAGTATTTAGGCTGAAAATCAAGAATTTATTTATAT
>JBEANW010000565.1:0-3751 GCA_041165225.1 Cyanobacteriota bacterium
TCCCCTGGTTTGTTGACTGTTTCGTGGACTCGCAAACCTCGAAGAGTATAAATATTTTCCGTCCAAACTTGTTCGACGTGAATTAGGGCGCATTGTCTGGGGCAAAAAGCAAAATGCTGAAGCGCACTCAGCATTACATATTCATCTGCTGTAAACATAAGGAGCTTTTGTACTATTATGGCAGCAGATATTTACATTTCTAAGGATTGTCTACAAACCCAAATAACTTAGCCGCACCACCGAGAATTGCCACAATCAAGCCAATTAATACACCTCGATTCACAAATTCTTGAGAGGAGATACGTTGCGATAACCCTTCTGTTTTTTCTTCAAGTCTTGCTGTGGATACTTGTAGATCGGTAATTTTAGATTCTAGATTATCAAAACGGTTGTTTACTTTTTCAAACCGATTGTCGATTTTAGATTCTAGCTTTTCAAAGCGTTCTTCTATCTTGACAAAACGGTCGTCAATTTTGGTTTCTAAGTTATCTAGTTTGTTATCTAGCTTAGTCAGGATTTCTTTGAGATCGGTTTCGATGTTAATGGACATGATTTTATAATTTATTTTATGATTTTCAGTTAAGAATATTTATCCTCGGAGCGAGCGATCGAAAGCTAAGGATTGCCTACAAACCGAAATAACTTAGCAGCACCACTGAGAATTGGCACAATCAAGCCGCAAATTCTTGAGAGGAGATACGTTGCGATAACCCTTCAGTTTTTTCTTCAAGTCGAGCTACAGATACTTGTACTTCGTTGATTTTGGTTTCTATTTTTTCAAAGCGTTGGTCTACTTTATCAAATCGGTCGTCTATTTTAGTATCTAGCTTCTCAAAACGCTGGTCAATTTTATCCAGCCTATTATCTATTTTGGTAAGAATTTCTTTGAGGTCAGTTTCAATATTGATTGACATTATGTTAAATTCCTAATGTAAGAAATTTTATTGCTAAGGAAGCCTTCTGAATTGGTGTTTGAGAGGCTTCCTTTTTAGTTTAAGCTAACTATATAGCTAAATCAATTTTGTCAGATGCACACCTGGTGGTAAATCTGCTTCATTTATCATCACCTCGTAATCCCTAAATTGACGGGGTACTGTTCCCTCTTTTTCAAGCTGAACTTGTACTCGTTCAAATAGCTTATGGGCTGGGGCGTTACCTAGTTTGGACTCGTGACTAAATATATATAATCCTCGTGGTGCCATCATACCTCTGCTAGCAGAGCGATCGAAGTCCCACATTTTGATGAGTGATTCCCAAAATAGAGATAAATCTTCTTGAGTAACGCCTGTTTGTGTAGCGAGATGCGGAGAATAAAAACCATATCCCATGTATAAACCATAGAGAATCATAGTTTTACGTCCAATAGTTGAAGTTTTTCCACCTTCTGTCTTTCCATCACTGCCGACAGAAACTTCAGCATCTTTAGGATCGGTTATAGCTACCCTAGTAATTGCCACATCCAAAGGCATAATCGGATCTATCGACCGAGAAAAAGTAAGCTGTATTGCACCTCTAACTTGTCCGCAGTTAACTTTAGTAGACATTACCGCGCCAAACATCCGAATGTCGTAAAAGTTTTTACACATCCAAGCTCTAGCTTGATTTACTTCTTCGCGTTTTTGTTTTGTACCTGTAGATTTAATGTTTAGATCTGCATAGGCACGAGCGTTCATATCATTGAGTGCTACGCCTTTATCTTGAACGTAGATTTTTGTGTTTTCTTGCTCGCCGTAAACTATATCGATATAGTTACGCACTTTGCGTTTGAGACAAACATCGGTAACTAAACCCTGCATAGTTTCAGGATCGGTACGAGGTAAGTTACCACCATCTGGATCTCCATTAGGATTGCCGTCTTTAACATCAAAAAGCAATACGAAGTCATGGCGAAATTCTGGGTTTAGATGTGCAGTCATAATTTCCTCGATTAATTCAAATAAGTGTTTACGGTTAAGCTTCAGGAGAGTTTTCTGGCTCTGTTTTTTGTAATTTTGCTTCTTTGGCATCGATCGCATCTTTGTAATTCCGCGCTCGTTGATGGTAGTAACCCAAAGCAAAAATCGTCTGTTGCTGCATGGTTAAGTTATTGGGCAATTTATCGGTTTCAGGCGAAATATTACAGAGAATTTCTGCCAGTTTTTGCTGCAATGCTTCGTAAGTACCCCGTTTATCTTTGCGAATACGGGAAAGGTGCGCCTGGGCATCTTTAATTAATCCGCCAAATACTTTACCTGGCGTGGTAGAAGCTGCTCCATAAAAGCGATCGATCAAGGTTGCATTAACTTCTCTACCTAACGCGCTTTCTTGAATGCGTTCTAATTGTGCCAATAAACGACCACAGTGATAGGCAGTGCGATCGCTTTTATGGTCAAACTTGGGATCAGTTGTCAGACATTGCATATCTTTCATAGCTTCTTGGTAATTTTCTTGAGTTGCTAAAACTAATTTCATTAATGCTGCTCTTTCATGAGTTACCTTTTGTTCAGCGCGATTACGCCGTACAAGATGAGCTAGCATTTCTAAGGGTAAAGAACCGCCTTGAATCGCAACTTGAATTAATTTGGCTGAAATTCGAGCGATATCTTCTTTTTTGGCATCTCGGTAAAGACTATGAGATAAATCGATAATGCCAAAGTATTTTTTATTGCCATATACTCCGTAAAGATTGACAATTTCCTGGGCATCCCACCAAATAATCAGATTCTCTATTGCTTGAGCTAAAGTAGTTTCAATCCAATCTCGGACTACTGCACGACCACCACTAGCAGTTAAGCCAACTGCATAAAATTGATTAGTTTGTAATTTTTCGCGTCGTTTTCCCTCAAGTACCGACTTGAAGACTTTACGAATTTTCCCAGGTTGATTGCGTTTATAGGACGCACCTAGTTTGTATCTGGTAGGTTGTTTAGTCCAGAAGACATAAACTACAGAATTATTCAGATAAAAGCGCGAATCTTCACTAGAAATCAGATAATTTAGAGCCTTAGCAAATCCTTCCCCCGCTTCTCGACAAATAGGTGAAGTTAAGCAATTAGGTAAACCGTAAGATACGAATGGTGATGCATTAGCAGATACCAAAGCTGTTCCTGCCGTTTGACCGTTAGGAATACCTTTAATTTTGACTGGTAGCCTTTCTTCAACTTCTCTTTCTTCTCCAGTGACTAAACAAGTTAATATCGGGCGATCGCTTAAGGTTTCTCCATCACCACAAACATAATCTGCCCAGAAATTCTGTACTTTAGTCAAACCTGCTTTAACATCTGCAGGAATAACACTGCTACCATCTGGAAAGTTCACCATGAAGGTGACATTTTGCGTGGGATCGAAGTCTTGAGGTAGTTGTGATTTATCCGCTTCTGGCTTCCAAGATTCCAGAAATTTAGCAACTGCAATAACGCTTTCTTCCTTAGTAGCATCAGCGCATTGTTTTACTAACTCTTTGAAAGATTCATGGCGTTGAGCAACTTTTTTATCTCCTTCTTTTTTGGAGATACCTAAAACATATTCGCCGTTATCTGCTAAAAGTTTGGGCTTCGTACCCGATGAACGAATCAGATTGGGTACTGTCCTAGAAGTTCCGTTTTTAGTAGCTTTATCTTCTCCTGCATCGGAGGTAAATTGGACAAAGCCACCGTCTTTATCTATTTCAACCAGCCAGCGAATTTTCACTTCGCCGTACCCTTCAATCGGTAGCTTGGCTTTGATATCTGCTCTTTGTGAGAAATCATATAGTTTAGTCAGCAACATTTAC
>JBEANW010000566.1:0-4779 GCA_041165225.1 Cyanobacteriota bacterium
AGAAACTTAAGGTTTATGTAGACGTAATGCACGGTGCAGCAGCTACAGGATTAGAACGTTTATTAGGGTGTCCTGTAGAAGAGATCAATGGCGATCGCGATCCTCTTTTTGGCGGTGGTGCGCCCGAACCTCTACCGAAATATCTCCCTGACTTTTTTAAGGCGATTAAGGCTGGAGCTAGAGATTATCCCGATAGTTTGCGAGTGGGGCTAGTCTTTGATGGGGATAGCGATCGCATTGCTGGGGCTGATGCCGAAGGTAATTTTCTGAGTTCCCAGGTGTTAATTCCGATTTTGATTGAGCATCTTGCAGAACGGAAAGGCTTTACGGGAGAAATCGTGAAAACCGTCAGTGGTTCAGATCTAATTCCTCGTTTGGCTCAATCCTATGGGCGATCGGTTTATGAAACTCCCATTGGCTATAAATATATTGGGGACAGAATGCTTCAGGCAGAAGTCATGATCGGTGGGGAAGAGTCGGGAGGAATTGGTTACGGGACTCACATACCCGAACGGGATGCCCTCTTATCGGCTCTTTATGTCCTCGAAGCGGTGGTTCAGTCGGGTGAAGAGTTAGGCACAATCTACAAGCGATTACAGCAAAAAACCGATTTCACTGCCCACTATGATCGTATCGATCTGCCTCTAGCTAATATGGAAGTGCGGGCTAAGTTGTTAGCACGGTTGCAAAACGAGACTCCCAAGGAAGTGGCAGGAATGCCCGTCATCGACTGTCTTGATGTTGATGGTTACAAATTTAGAATGGATGGTAATACTTGGTTGCTAATTCGCTTCAGCGGTACTGAGCCTGTGTTGCGTCTTTATTGTCAAGCTACCACTATGCCTGAAGTGCGGCAAGTCCTTGAATGGGCTAGGGATTGGGCAAATTCCTAGATAATTAACCCCTAATAGTGCAACAACCCTCCTACAATAGGGAGTCAAAGAATATCAACAAGGACAGTATCAAGCAGCGATCGCATGTTGGCAACAGGCTTTAGCAGATTATCAATCAACATATCGGACAGGCAGAACAGGCGATCGCTTTTTGGTCGCAGGTAACAGATCACTATCAGCAACTAGGAGACAAGAAAAAACTGGGCAACTTGTCCTGACTGTTCAAATTTAGAGTTGCTGATCTTGATTTCAAGCTACTTGCCCATCCCAAGCTGTTGTGCTTTCTGGTAGACTTTGCCTTCAGTCAACAGAGAAGGAGCAATGACCACATCTACCTGCTGCATTTCCTTGAGGTTTTTAGCTCCCAAAGTTCCCATACTGGTTTTGATTGCCCCTAAAAGGTTATGAGTGCCATCATCGAGTTTAGCTGGCCCCACTAGGATTTCTTTAATCGTGCCTGTGGTTCCTACCTTGATTCGAGTGCCACGGGGTAATACTGGGCTAGGAGTCGCCATGCCCCAATGGAAATCTCCTCCTGGAGCTTCCGCTGCCCGAGCAATGGGAGAGCCAATCATCACTGCATCCGCACCACAGGCAAGACATTTACAAATATCGCCCCCCGTAACAATCCCACCATCAGAAATCACTGGTACGTATCTACCTGTTTCCCGATAATAATCATCCCGCGCTGCGGTACAGTCAGCGGTTGCCGTTGCTTGGGGAACACCCACTCCCAATACACCACGAGAAGTACAGGCAGCACCAGGGCCGATGCCGACTAAAACTCCCGCAGCACCAGCCTTCATTAGCTTGAGAGCAACTTCATAGGTGACACAGTTACCCAAAATTACGGGCATGGGCATTGACTGGCAAAAAGTAGCCAAATCCAACGGGGCAATACCTTCTGGACACAGGTGATCCGTCGATACCACCGTCGCTTGCACAAAAACCAAATCTGCTCCTGCCTCCGCTACAATTTTGCCGTACTTGGCTGCTCCTGCGGGAGTTAAGCTCACCGCAGCGATCGCATTCTGGCTCTTAATTTCCTGAATCCTTTGAGTAATTAATTCTGGCTTAACGGGTTCAGCATAAAGCTGCTGCATCAAACCGACAAACTCATCATTCCCCACCGACTCAATTTTATGCAAAATCGGCTCTGGGTCTTTATAGCGAGTTTGAATTCCTTCGAGGTTCAAAACCCCAATCGCCCCTAACTTTGAAAGTAAAACTGCCATTTTTACATCAACCACACCATCCATTGCGCTAGCTAGGATTGGTATTTCGCGGTTGATTCCGCCAATCTCCCAGGTAGTATCTGCCAGACTAGGGTCTAGAGTACGCACTCCAGGGGATAATGCGATTTCATCAAATCCATAGGCTCTACGAGCCTGTTTTCCGCGACCAATTGATATTTCCACGCTCTTGATTTCGTTCCCAAAGCTTATTAACTTAGGCTATCAAATTTTATCCATCTTTGAAAATAAATCCCTGCAAACAGTTTTCTAGAACTCTTAAATCCAAACAGTATTTTAGGCAGGATAAATCCTCAGACGGCGGGTAGGCTCATCGCCAAAGCTATCAGACTTTAAGTGGTAATGTTCGATCAGTTCGTGCTGCATTTTCCGCACTTTTGCCGATCGCGGGAGTAACTCCACAGGTTGACCTTGAGGAATTACAATTTGTTCTACCGCTAGTCTTGCCTCTTCCAAAGCCTCCATTTCATCATCACTCCCTGCCCGACTAAACAGACGTAAATCCGTTGGTTCAGGAATATTGGGGTCGTCTAAGTTGAGAATCTGGCGAAAGATGCGCGTGACTTGGGGAATGGTATTTGCCTTCACCGTATAGATCGGTAGATGTCGATCTCTAGCTATACTACGAAGTCGAGAATGATGCTTGATTTGCGATCGCAATGCCACCACGGCATCTGCATCATCTAAATCTTTAGTTAACATAATCGGCAGATCCAACACATCAATCACCTGGTCGATCTGGGAGCGACCAATACCATAGGCATAGATATATACAGGCCAATCTTCGCCATTCGGTCCAGGAGTGCGCAATTTCTGGCTATTTGGCTCTCTAGTCTGCCAGGAGCGCTCTAACATGGTTTCAAAGTTGGGTTCAAAGTCACCATTACCCCCTGGTGATTTACTTGCCCCTAGAGCCAAGGGAGTCATTTTTCCTGATGCTCTGAGTCCTTGAGGATACAGTTGCGTGACCCCATTAGCATTTCTCGATGGCAGGGGTTTAAACGGCGAAGCAGATTCTTCATGAATAATAGTCACTTCCCCACTATCATCAACAGTGCGGACTTGAGCAGGAGGTTCAATACCCCGTAAAAGGGTGTCAATGGTGGCGGAGACATCATCGTGAACGACCCAGCGTTGCCGTTCTAACATCTCTACAGCGATCGCAAAAGTCGGAGGTGCTTTCCGTTCTAAAACGGTCTTTTGCGTCCTGCGACGGCGGGCTTCATCGTCTCCCAAGGTAACACTCTGGATACCCCCCACCAGATCCGATAGGGTCGGATTTTTAATTAAGTTCTCAACGCTATTACCGTGAGCCGTTCCCACTAACTGCACTCCTCGTTCAGCAATGGTTCTCGCAGCCAAGGCTTCTAATTCCGTACCGATTTCATCGATGACAATAACTTCGGGCATATGGTTTTCCACTGCTTCAATCATTACCTGATGCTGTAACTCAGGGCGAGCTACCTGCATCCGACGGGCGCGACCAATGGCAGGATGTGGTACATCTCCATCCCCAGCAATCTCATTGGAGGTATCAATGATCACAACTCGTTTACCAAAGTCATCCGCTAGCACCCTGGCAATTTCTCTTAAAGCGGTGGTTTTACCAACCCCAGGACGACCGAGCAACAGAATCGACTGCCCCGTTTCTACTAAGTCGCGAATCATGACAATGGTGCCAAAAATCGCTCGACCAATGCGACAGGTTAGACCGATAATGTCTCCTGTACGGTTACGAATAGCGCTAATACGGTGTAAGGTACTCTCAATGCCCGCACGATTATCGCTGCTGAACATCCCTACCCCTTCAATACAGTGTTGGATCTCATCTTGAGTCACGGGTTCGTCGCGAATATAGGCCACGCGATCGCTAAAACGGGCTTCGGGCAATCTGCCTAAATCTAAAATCACCTCAATCAATTTATCGCTGTCTGACCCAATCTGTTCATCTAATTGGGAACGAATCGAATCAGGAAAAATAGACAGTAGTTTTTCGAGGTTATCGGTAACTTGCATCCGATGGGAAGCTATATCTGACTGCATTATGAAAGTATCTGTAGTTAATAAAAAATGAATAAATGTCGGAACCCAGAGATCAACTATTAGCCGTTTTAATTTGGTTGACTAGTTTTTTAGCAGTAAAAACTGCTTGCTCTAATAGCTCTTGGTTTTGTTCGAGTTTTAAATTAAGCTGATTCATTGGTCGATCTTGATTTGATTTAACTTGATTTGATTGCAGTCCAGTTTCTAACTGAGCGATCGTTGGTGACAATATTTTCCTGGCATAGCTGCCGTAAGCCAGTCCCGAAACCAGGTTGGGTCTTGCAGCGCTTTCGCTTCTGCCCAGGAGGTTTGCCTGTTGGAGTTTGCTTACTGTATAGTCGTTAGTTCCCCCAGCTAATTGAATATATCCAGGTAGGTTTGCCTGTAAAACCTTTTGAGCAAAAGCGATCGCGGCGTGGGTTGTTCCCTTGCCAATATCTCCACTCATGGAGCGTCCGTCTGTCTGCCAAATCAGGGGACAGGGTAGAGGGCTAATTAACTCATAAAGCGATCGCAAATATTCGATGACATTAGGGGCATCTGTGCAGCTAATCGCCAATAGTTTTAGCTTGTGGATGATGGGTAAAACA
>JBEANW010000567.1:0-5529 GCA_041165225.1 Cyanobacteriota bacterium
AATATAGTATTTGTTCATCCGTAAACCTGCAATTTTACTAGTACTATATTACCATTTAGTTGAATAAAAAATCAATTAAAAGCATAATTTGCATAATCAAAACATATTTATAAAATAAAAATAATGAGAAAAACTAAGGTATTTAGATGGTTTCGGCAGACTGCGATCGCAATAATTAGTGCAGGAATAGCAGTTTCTTTGATCCCTAATCAAGCATCAAGCTCAGAAAAAGCTATCTTTACCTACGGTGGATTGACTCAATCAATTCCCCTAGAAGAGTTGCAAGATTTTGCCGATACAGGGAAAGTTTCTCCCTCCTTAGATACTTTATTAAGCTACGGTGAACAAAATCCTTTTTTCATGCGCTGGATCTTAAGACAAGAATTTCCCGCCAACAATAAGCTAATCTCCGACTTACTCAATTCAACGCCAGGAGAATATGTCTTATCCCAGACGGGTAGTGTAGTCAGTTCCAAAGCCGAAAGAGCCAATGTAACGGCTCTACGGGGGGCATTAGTCGCCTCGGCAGAGGACAATAATTCGGTTTCCTTAATAGAATTATTGGAAAACTATCCAACAGAAGATGTCTACGTCAACGGCAAAATTTTAGCCAGATTGCGAGAGAATCTTAATCAGTTTATAGAAGGGACCAGCCAATACATCAAAGTCCCCCTAAACTTCCCCGAAAATTAAGTAACTGACGTTAGGCACTCACTGATTTGTGAAGATCGGGAAAAGGGTTTATTTTATATTCTTATTTAAGCAGTTATTTAACCGTTTAAAGTAGCTTTAATTTAACTTTAAAGCAGAGCCTGTTTACGTAAAGATATGGTAAAGAGGGTATCTCTAAAAAAAGAATATGAGAGAATATACGCAACAATGACGTTTGAGTTAAAATAGATCTAAAAATTAAGCATAATCAAAGAAAAATATTGTTATTTTTTTGTTTATAGAATCAAAAATACTTTTTTAGTTAGCATCTAAAATATGCTGACCTGTTATTTATGGCAATATTTTCTATGTTTGTTTGTCGATTTTCTTTGCCAAGGCAAGATTAGCTAGAAGAACAGTTTACTGAAAATACATGGGCAGAAAACTTATATTTGATTGCTTGCTAATTGGTGAAGGAAATTTGCTAATTGAATGTGCAGAAATACTGATTAGTAATAGTTATAGAATCATTGGTATTTTATCTCCTGACAAAGCGATCGCTTGCTGGGCAGAAAAGAACAATATTATTTATTTTAAAAATCTTCAACAATTTAAACAAACATTTTCTCCCTGCGATTATATATTTAGTATTGTCAATCAAACTATCTTAGATCAAGAAATTTTAGCTTTAGCTGATGTAGCCATCAACTATCATGATGCACTATTACCAGCTTATGCTGGAGTAAATGCTACTTCCTGGGCAATTCTTAATGAAGAAAAGTTTCATGGTATTACTTGGCATGAAATGAATCTAGAGATAGATACTGGCAGAATATTGAAACAAGTAAAAATAGAACTCGAATCTTCAGAAACTGCTTTAACTCTCAATGCAAAATGTTATCAAGCAGCAATCTTGGCTTTTGAAGAATTAATTAAAGAATTAGGATGCCAAAAAATAGTTCCCCAGCCTCAAGATTTACAACATCGTAGCTATTTTGCTAGACATCAAAAAATTTCAAAATTAGGGATTATCGATTTTGAACTGTCAGCATCAACAATTGACAACTTAGTTAGAGGTTTGGACTTTGGTAATTATCCTAATCCTCTAGCCACAGCCAAACTATTATTGAAGGATAATTCAGGTTTAGACTGTTTGGATTATGTAATTGTGACCCAGGTCAAAATACTGAGTGCTGTGTCTTCACAACCACCTGGAACGATAGTAAGAATTGAAAATAAACAGTTAATTGTTGCTACAGGTAGTCAAGACATTGCCCTGGAAACTATTGTTAATTGTCGGGGACAAGTCAAGGCGATCGCCGAATTGGTTGCTCATTATCGACTACAAGTAGGGCAACAATTACCAGCAGTTGATCTTGATTCAATTTCAGAATTAGTTAGACTTGAAAAGGAAATTGCACCATCAGAAACCTATTGGCTCAAACAATTAACTCAGTGCCGACAAGTAAGGCTACCTTTTGAGCAAATATCAGTCCCTGCCATAAGTCAGCCTAACTATCAACAAGTTAAGTTACCTCTAAGTCCAAGAGTTACTAATCTACTTCAGGAATCTCTAGAAGTCACCGTTGCCGCCTTTGGGATTTATCTAGTACGTTTGAGTGGCAGCCATCACCTCACCCTCGGATTTGATCGGCTCACCACTAATCCTTGGTTTGCTCGCTACGTACCCTGCAACCTAAAAATCGACCTCGACCAAGACTTTGATCAGGTAGTGAAAACAGTAAGGAATAGATTGGCTCTCAACCAACGTCACCAAACCTATGCCACGGATATTATTGCTAGATATCCCCAGTTAGCTGCTGGACAAGCTGATTTTTCCGTCGTCATCACTCAAATAGAGCCAGGAGAGCAAGATGGTCTTGCTCAAGATCATTTAGCCACCAGCTATCTCACCTTGATGATTGATCAACCACAAGCTGAGTACTTTTGGTCTTACAATACCCAGGTATTTTCGCCCCAGGGGATGGAGTTGATGGTGGAACAATGGATAACCTTATTAGAAGGGATAGCTGATAATAATCTATCTCCTGTCTCCCAATTGCCGTTAGTATCTTCTGGGGAACGTCAAAAAATCCTGGGGGAGTGGAACGAGACTGCCAGTTATTATCCCCAAGATCAATGTCTTCATCAGCTATTTGAAGCCAAAGCAGCGGAAAATCCCCAAGCAATAGCCATCGTCTGTCAAGGGGAGTCCTTAACCTATGGAGAATTAGCACAACAAGCCCATCAATTAGCCTGTTATCTTCAAGATTTAGGAGTTCAAGCCGAAACTTTAGTGGGCATCTGTCTAGATCGCTCCCTAGCCATGATTATTGGTCTATTTGCCATTCTTAAGGCTGGGGGTGCATATGTGCCGCTTGACCCCAATTATCCCGCCGCCAGACTAGCCCATATATTAGAAGATTCTGGGGCAGAGATCCTGTTAACTCAAGCCAAATTACTCGATCGCCTCCCCACAACCTCCGCCAAGGTAGTCTATCTAGATCAAGACTGGCAAGATATCATAGCGATTGCGCAGCAACATCAACTGATGAGTAATGTACACAGCCATAATTTAGCCTATGGGATTTACACCTCTGGCTCCACGGGAAATCCTAAAGGAGTAGCGATCGAACATCATAGTGTAGTCAACACCTTATGGGACATCGAGCAGCGCTTTCAGGTCGCACCCACCGACAGAATTTTAGCGGTATCCTCCTTAAGCTTCGATCTATCGGTGTACGATATCTTTGGCATTTTAGGCTCTGGAGGGACGGTAATTATCCCGCAACCTGAGCCTTGCCCCAACCCAGAACACTGGTTGGCATTGATGATCCAAGCTGGGGTTACTATTTGGAATTCAGCCCCTGCCCTGATGGAACTGCTGCTGGACTATATTATGACTAACCATCAGACCTTACCTCCATCTCTGCGGTTAGTTTTACTGAGTGGCGATCGCATTAGTCCCACCTTAGTAATGCAGCTACAAGCCTTCAATCCCCAGCTAGAAATCATTAGTTTAGGGGGGGCGACAGAAGCATCTATCTGGTCAATTTGTTATCCCATCCAGAATTTATCTTCCTCCACCAAAACAATTCCTTACGGCCGTCCCCTTAATAACCAAAAGTTTTATATCCTCGACCAAAAGTTACAACTGATGCCCGTCGGCGTTACAGGAGAACTTTATATTGGTGGTGTGGGTGTAGCCAGGGGTTATCTCCATCAGGAAAAGTTGACCGCCACTAGATTCATGGCTGATCCTTTTAACCATCTAGCCCCAGCACGTCTTTACAAAACTGGAGATTTAGGACGCTATCTCGAAGACGGCAACATTGAATTTTTGGGACGCATGGATAATCAGGTGAAAATTCGTGGTGTTAGGGTCGAACTAGGGGAAATCGAAGCCACTTTATTGCAATACCCTGACCTCAAAGAGACTTTAGTGGCGATCGCCCAGCCAGGGATCGACATTCCTACGAATGGTGAACAGCAGAAAAGTTTAGTCGCCTACTGTGTCTTGAAGTCGAACTCTAGCACAACTAGTAGACAATTGCGCGACTTTCTCAAGACCAAATTGCCTGAGTATGCAGTTCCTAAAGCGATCGTCTTTTTGGATGCTTTGCCTCTAACTCCCAACGGTAAAATAAACCGTCAAGCACTACTGGAACTACCATTAAATCCGCTGGAAACAGAAAATGATTTTCTACCGCCCCAAGATCGATTGGAATGGCAGTTAAGTCAGATTTGGTCACGAATTTTGAATGTTAAACCGATTGGGAGAGATGATAACTTTTTCGAGCTTGGGGGTAGTTCTTTATTAGCCTTAAGGTTATTCGAGCAAATTCAAAGCACCTTCGGGAAAAATTTACCTCTGGCAACTCTCTTTCAAGCACCGACTATTGCCCAATTAGCAATCCTGATGCTAGAGAGGGGTTGGTCAGCTTGTTGGTCTTCTCTTGTGAGTATTCAACCTCATGGCCATCAGACTCCTTTATTTTTGATCCATGCCGTCGGCGGAAATGTTCTATCCTATCGCAGTGTCGCAGCAGCATTGGGAACAGAACGACCGATTTATGGTCTACAGGCAAGAGGTTTAGATGGTCAACAAACACCATTAACTTCAATCGAAGAGATGGCTATTAGTTATCTTGAAGAAATTAAACTAATTCAACCCCAAGGACCTTATTTTTTGGCAGGACACTCTTGTGGTGGTTTTATCGCCTATGAAATGGCGCAACAACTGGTGCGACAAGGAGAAAGAGTGGCTGTTTTGGCTTTATTTGATACTTACGGCCCTAACTATGAGGATCAATCTACATCGTCTCAACGATTAAGGATTCACCTCAATAATTTAAGCAAATTATCACTAAAGGAAAAGTTAACTTATTTCGCCGATCGATTAGAACACACTTTGCGTTCTAGAATACCTCAGCTTTGGCAACAGAGATATTTTCAAATAGCTGATTTAATGCTCTCACCAGAACAAAGGCTAATTTCCCAGGTGAGCAGTAGTAACTTGGAAGCAGCAGAAAAATATAGACCCGCTGTTTATCAGGGAAAAATAACGCTGTTTCGCGCCGAAATTAGGCGAGCTTATGGTTTTTTCGATCCTAACGGAGGCTGGCAAGGACTGGCATTGGAGGGAATCGATGTTTATGAAGTGCCTGGCGACCATATAAGTATGTTGCTCAAGCCAGAAAAGGCTCAAATACTTGCAGCAAAGCTTAATTCTGTCCTCTTAAATTCTGACAATCAATTTCCCTACCGCGATCTATCGAAAACCAGTCAGAACTCTAATCCGATCCCTAAATATCTAGTTTAGATGAGTATATTTGGCTTGTGTAAAGAGAAAAGAGTCATAAGATAAAGAGAAGTGTA
>JBEANW010000568.1:0-2549 GCA_041165225.1 Cyanobacteriota bacterium
GAGACACAGTTTCAATGCGTAGATCTGATTTCTCAAGTTGTCCCCCCAACCGAAGCAACGACACTTTTTCCTGATGGGTCAAGATTGTACTAGCATTGCAAGACCCTTTGCAAAAAGCCTAGAAGACCGTGGGATGGTGCATCAACCCACTCAGATTAAAGGTAACAAACCGATTACGATAGGCCATAGCTATTCACTGTTGGCTGTTTTGCCGGAACGTAGTAATGAGGATGCACCTTGGACTATACCATTGGATATGAGTCGGGTACCAACAGAATCGAATAGTACTCAGCAGGGTATCGCTCAACTAAATGCAGTCTTAACTAATCCCAACATGCCTTGGACAGACGAATTATGCGCCTTAGTAGTAGATAGTGCTTACGGCAACCATAAATTTCTAACCCCATTACAAGAGCATACAAATCTAGTAACTATTGCTCGTTCACGTAGTAACCGGGTGTTCTATCAAAGTCCAATTCATTCCGGAGAACCTCCTCGAAAGGGACACCCTCAGTGGTATGGAGAACGCTTTGCTCTCAAGGATGAAGAAACCTGGCATGAGTCAAGCGAAATTGAGCACACATCCTATCAAACACGCCGAGGTCGAAAGATTAATATCACGATTACTGCTTGGCATAACATGTTAGAGAAGGCCAACAAAAGATTGATCCAATGATTAATCAGAGTTAACAATAATACTTACAAACCACTTTTTCAGATCGGGAAGTCGAATAATCTGCTCTTCAACTTTTTTCATTTCCTGTTTAGTGAGCTTTACTCCAGTTTGATAAACCTTTTCAACAAAAGTTACAATAGGATGTTTTCCTTTGAATCTCAAAGTTTTAGCAAATTCTAGTACGGTTTCTACTGAATCTAGTAAGCTGCCATTCCAATGCTTTTCTAACCAGCCAAAAGTTCGTTCTACTGGATTGTATTTGCTATGATATGGTGGATAATAGGCTAAATTAATATTTATTTTGGACTGGTGTGAAAAAGCTACCATTCGTTTCATAAATTGTGTCCTTCGAGAGTGATTTTCTGGCCCATTATCTTGATTAATAATTAATGTCTTAATATGAGAAAATCTTTCTTTATGGCTCTGCCACCATATTTCAATTTGGTCAACGATACAATCAGCAGTTAACTTAGAGGAAATAAAGAAAAATGACAACTCATTGAATTCAGGCAGGAAAATGCCATAAGGTGTCACAGGCATCACTGCACCAAAATCATGATCTAGTGCCTCAGTTGGAACACGAGTTTTCCCCCCGCGATCAAACTCCCCAACTTTCACAGCCACTTTTGCATCACAAGAAATCCTTAATGTGAATGGATCAGCATCAGCTTCTTGATTTACTTTCTCAAGCTGTTTAAATATTGCATCTGTCTCAGGGATACGTTTTTTGGGCTTGGTTTTTGCAACTTTTTTAAGGTTGTAATTTAGCTCGTTTAATTTCTTTCTAATAGTTTCATTCGTAGGCAAACTATTATCCTCATATCCTTTTGTTAACAACTGACGGCGTACCTCAGCAGCACTCACTCTGGTATACAACCGGGTGCTTTTGAAACTGGGATCAGTTTGACTTTTTGGGTCTACAATTGCTTTTATGTCCTCTAATAAATTAGGAAGTTTCGTTTCAATTCTCTTTCTACCACTACGGGAATAACCATCCTGAATTGCTTCGCCGCTCAATAACTCTTTCATCCCCTTCCGAATAGTACGACGATTCCATCCAAGCTCCTTTTCAGCAAGAGTCTGACCTCCCAGCCCCAAACCCTTGACTACTCCCGCCATGAATTGTCTTCTGTCACTACCTTTAAGCTTTTGAGCTGTTTTAACGTATAAAGCTTTGAGGTGATCTGTCAGTTGGAGGCAGGAAGCTAGAAGCATAGGAACCATGTCGTAAAATTACCCTTATTATTGCAGGATCAATCATTTTCTGCACCTCTCTAAGGGATTGCCAATATGGCATTGATGCCGGGGACGAGATTTTTTCTGGGGCAATGAAAAATATTTTACTGAGGTCTTTTGTCCTACATCGTCGTTGGCCAAAATTAGCGGAATCTACCCGTTATCAATATCGTTGTAAGTTACGCCGTCAGGTAGAGGCTGTATTGGCTCTATCACCTACGCAGGAAGATGGAATCAGGTTGCAAAATCGCTACTGTGAATTACGAAATAATTTATTTCTGTTTTTGGAGGATGAGACAATCCCACCAACGAATAATTCTAGCGAACAAGCACTACGGTGGAGTGTAGTTTTCCGAAAGGTAACAAATGGCTTCCGCTCAGAGTGGGGGCGAGATTTGTTTGCGGACGTTCGCTCTATCGTCAATACCGGAAAAAGACAAGGCTTATCCGCATTTGAATCAATTCTTACAGCTTTAAACCCATTGAAATCCTTATTCCGTCTAAGTTGAGCAATTACCATAAAGGTTCACTGGGGTGTCAAATGACACTAAAACTGAGCGTCCCATAAAGTAATGCGCCTCGGAAATTCTCACAACCTTCAGATTATTAATTTCCTCCCCTAAATATGAAAAGGGTG
>JBEANW010000569.1:0-5249 GCA_041165225.1 Cyanobacteriota bacterium
CCTAAACCAGAACCAGTCGAAGTACGAGAAAAACCATCTAAACTATCTAAACTATCTGTGCTTAAATTGTTTCCTCCTTGATAAAAACGTTCAAATAAATGAGGTAATTCTGTAGCAGTTATGCCTCTACCTCTGTCGAGAACTTTAATTATCTGAAATTCACCATCACCAGCCAACTGGACTTCAACTTTGCCATTACGAGGGGAGTGATTGATGCCATTCAGGATTAAATTATTAAAAACTCGTTGTAGTTGCAACCGATCGCCATTGACAATAAAACGAGAACGAAAATCAGATTCGCCGTGAGTTAAAACCAGATAAACTTGACGAGCTGAGGCTAAATTAGTTAAATTGGCAATTACTAATGAGACGATCGCACTTAAGTCTAAAGCTTCGCATTTGAGCTGAATTCCTTCGGTATCGTTGCGATAAACGTCGAGCAAAGTCTGCACTAATTCTAAACTAGAGTAATGGGAATTACTCATCATCGTTAAAACTTTGGCTTGTGCAGAAGTAATTGTGCCAAATTGTCCATTTTGAAAAGCTTTAATCGTTTCTATTGCCCCTAGTAAGGGACTTTTGAGATCGTGAGTTAGGGTAGAAACAAAATCTTCACGCAAAATAGCTAGCTGTTCTTGAGTGTGTAGTTGGGCTTGAGAACGAGTCACCGCTTCTTCATAGTAGCGATTGCGAATACTCAACCATCCCGTTACTGCTAGGGCGATGACAGCGATCAATCGATTAGCAATGGTCGCAAGTCGATGGGTTTCAAAATGGGGAAAAAATAAGTTGAAGATGGTTAAAGCGATCGCCATAAAGGTGACGCGCCAGATAATTTTGGTGCTTAAATTGTGATTTGCCAACAAAATAGAACTAGTATAAAGATAACCAAAGACATATTCTGACGGCGTGCTGTATTCCAATGAAATTACCACAATAAAAGTAATAATAATCAACCAAATTGATGAATAACTGTAATTAGATTGGTTGTTCAAGTTATTTTGCATTTCTATTGCTTATCAATCATTATTAGCTAATATTTTTGCTTGTCCTGTAATTTTATTTACATCAATATATAGACATAATTCATCAGCAGATATATATCTTCTATATCTGTAAATATATATCTAAGTTTAAATAAAAAATATAACAATTGATATATTTTCAGTTTAAAACATTCTTGCAATAATCTAAATAATCTGAATTATTCAATCGCAAATGAAATTTTGCTTCGATAAATGACTCAAGGTTTTATACAGATAACTTTAAGCATATTAACTTTAGTTTTAATCGTGCCGTGGTTTGGCAACTATATGGCTCAAGTTTTTTTAGAAAAGAAAACAATTTTGGAGCCGATCGCACAACCCCTTGAAAGATTAATTTATATATTTGGCGGAATTAATGATGCCAAAAATATGACTGGCTGGCAATATGCCAAAAGTGTGTTGGTTAGTAATCTTGTCATGACAGTGTTTGTATTTTTGTTGCTTATATTCCAGGGAATTTTGCCTTTAAATTCTACGAGCTTAACCGCACCTAGTTGGGATTTAGCTTTGCATACGGCTATTTCTTTTGTCACCAATACCAATCAACAACATTATTCAGGAGAAACTACTTATTCCTACGCTGTGCAAATGTTTGCGTTGGGCTTTATGATGTTTACCTCCGCAGCTACGGGGATTGCCGTGGCGATCGCATTTATTCGCGGTTTAACGGGGCAACCTTTGGGTAATTTTTATGTGGATTTAACTAAATCGATTACGCGCATTTTATTACCGATTTCTATAGTAGGTGGAATTGCTTTACTAATCTTAGGGGTACCAGAAACTTTAGCTTCTCCAGCAGTGGCTACAACTTTAGAAGGAGCAACTCAATATATTGCTAGAGGACCTGTTGCTCATTTTGAAATTATTAAACAATTAGGAGAAAATGGCGGTGGTTTTTTTGGGATTAATTCCGCTCATCCTTTTGAAAATCCCAATGGTTTTTCTAACTTAATTGAAACCGTCGTTATGTTAGTTATTCCTGCTTCATTGATTTATGCCTACGGAGTTATGGCAGGAAATAAAAAACAAGGATGGTTGATTTTTTGGATGGTATTTATTCTCTATGTAATTTTGATTGCGATCGCCGCAGTCGGAGAATATAACGGCAACCCAATTGTTAATAATCTTCTCGGCACAGATGTACCCAATTTAGAAGGCAAAGAAGTTCGTTTTGGTTGGGCGCAAACTGCTTTGTGGGCGGTAACTACCACAGGAACAATGTGCGGTGCAGTTAATGGAATGCACGATTCCTTGATGCCTACTGGTGGATTTACCACTTTATTTAATATGTTTCTGCAAATCGTTTGGGGTGGGCAAGGTACGGGTACGGCATACTTATTTGTCTTCCTGATTTTAACCGTCTTTCTAACAGGCTTGATGGTGGGTAGAACCCCAGAATTCTTAGGACGCAAAATTGAAAAACAGGAAATCGTTTTAGCCAGCGTAATTTTGTTAGTTCATCCCATTGCTATCTTAATTCCCAGTGCGATCGCTTTAGCTGCTCCCGAGGCTTTAGCAGGGATTAGTAACCCTGGTTTTCATGGCATTTCTCAAGTAGTTTACGAATACACTTCCGCAGCAGCCAATAATGGTTCGGGTTTTGAAGGATTAGGAGATGCTACTGTCTGGTGGAATCTTACCGCAGCAGCAGTAATGGCTATTGGGCGTTA
The DNA here is from genome assembly GCA_041165225.1 of Cyanobacteriota bacterium. Classification (GTDB taxonomy): domain Bacteria; phylum Cyanobacteriota; class Cyanobacteriia; order Cyanobacteriales; family Xenococcaceae; genus Waterburya. The sequence goes on from JBEANW010000569.1 coordinate 2,717, forward strand.
CATTCCCATCATTGCCTTACTCTTACTCGCCGATAACATGAGTCGCAAACAACCAGTACCCGAAACCACTGGAACACTACGTACCGATACAACTTTATTTACTGGAGTTACCGCAGGAGTAATTCTAATTCTCGGCGCACTTACCTTTTTCCCTGTTTTAGCATTAGGTGCGATCGCCGAAGCTTTTCAAATCGCTACCAATTAACTAACCATTATTTTGACACAGACAATATTAATTATGCTCGGTAACAATCGCCCGATAGCCGAAAGGGGCAAACGCCATCGCCAGAATAAAGAAACCAAAGTCAGTACCAAAGGACTTTACCAACGCGCTTTTAAAGATGCCTTTGTTAAATTCAACCCCAAATTGATGTTAAAAAACCCCGTCATGTTTGTGGTTTGGATAGGCACTATGATCACAGCTTTACTAACAATTAATCCCAATCTCTTTGGTACTACCCCAGGCGAAAATCAACGCTTCTTCAACGGCTTAGTTACTATTATTCTCTTTCTGACTATTCTCTTTGCCAACTTTGCCGAAGCGGTAGCCGAAGGCAGAGGTAAAGCCCAGGCAGACTCTTTACGATCTACTAAATCCGATACTACCGCTAAAAAAGTCTTACCCAGTGGAGAAATCGCCGAAGTTAGTTCTACCAGTCTACATAAGGGGGATACCATTCAAGTTGTTTCAGGAGACATCATTCCCGCCGATGGAGAAGTAATTGATGGGGTTGCTTCTGTCGATGAATCGGCAATCACTGGAGAATCTGCCCCTGTACTTAAAGAACCTGGTTCGGATATAGCAAGTTCGGTGACAGGAGGCACTAAAATTATTTCTGATGAGTTGAAAATTAGAGTCACTTCCGATCCAGGCAAAGGCTTTTTGGATCGTATGATTACCTTGGTAGAAGGGGCTCAAAGAAGTAAAACCCCAAATGAAATCGCTTTAACTGTACTTTTAGCAGTTCTCACCGAAGTATTTCTAATCGTCGTGGCGACTATTCCCCCCATCGCTAATTATGCAGGTTCTCCTGTAGGAGTAGTAACCTTAATTTCCCTATTAGTTGCCCTAATTCCCACTACAATTGGCGGTTTACTGAGTGCAATTGGGATTGCTGGGATGGATCGAGTAGCAGAGTTCAATGTAGTGGCAACATCGGGAAGGGCAGTAGAAGCTTGTGGCGATATTAATACTCTAGTCTTAGATAAAACAGGAACGATTACTTTAGGCAATCGTTTAGCCGAACAGTTTATTCCTGTTAATGGGCATAGTGAAAGCGAGTTAGCCCAAGTTTCTTTGGCTGCCAGCGTATTTGATAACACCCCCGAAGGCAAGTCAATTGTCAAACTCGCCGAGAAATTAGGGGCAGCGATCAACTTCGATCGCGATTCGGCAGAAGGGATTGAATTTTCAGCAAAAACTCGCATGAGTGGTACAGATTTACCCAACGGCAAAGAAATTAGAAAAGGTGCGATTACTGCGATTAAAGGTTTTGTACGTTCTCGCGGTGGTGAAGTTACTGCTGATTTAGATGAAGCCTACGAACGAGTTTCTCGTCTGGGAGGTACCCCTTTAGGTGTAGCTTTAGATGGAGATCTTTATGGTGTAATTTACCTCAAAGACATTATTAAACCAGGAATGCGCGAACGTTTCGATCAGTTGCGTCGCATGGGGGTTAAAAGTGTGATGCTGACTGGCGATAACCGCATTACTGCTTCAGTCATTGCCCAAGAAGCAGGGGTTGATGATTTTATTGCCGAAGCTACCCCAGAAGACAAGATTTCTGTAATTCAGCAGGAGCAACAACAAGGTAAGTTAGTGGCAATGACAGGGGATGGCACTAATGACGCACCAGCTTTAGCACAGGCTAATGTGGGTGTGGCAATGAATACGGGTACGCAAGCAGCGAAAGAGGCAGCCAACATGGTGGATTTGGATTCAGATCCGACTAAGTTAATCGATTTAGTTACTATCGGGAAGCAGTTATTAATTACTCGTGGTGCGTTAACTACTTTTTCTTTGGCTAACGATATTGCTAAATACTTTGCCATCATTCCCGCCATGTTTGCCGCCGCAGGAATTGGTAGTTTAAATATCATGGGTTTGGCGAGTTCTCAATCGGCAGTTTTATCGGCATTAATTTATAACGCTTTGATTATTCCCGCCTTGATTCCTTTGGCATTAAAAGGGGTGAAATTTAGACCTTTAAGTGCTAACCAATTGTTGACTAGAAATATTTTACTTTATGGTTTAGGCGGTATTATTGCGCCCTTTATAGGGATTAAAGTTATTGATTTGATTATTGCTAGCATTGGTTTAGCTTAAACAGAGTCCATAGATAAACACAGATATTTTTTGAGGATAATTACGATGAAACTAGATAATTTCAAAGAGTTTTTTTGGAGCGTTCGAGAACAATGGATGAGAAATCCTTGGGCGAAAGTTTTATTTTTAACCATGAGCTTGAATCTGCTTATTGCTCCTGGGGTAATGGCTGCTTCTGGTGCGGAAATTACTCGCAATACTGCTTAC
>JBEANW010000570.1:0-13710 GCA_041165225.1 Cyanobacteriota bacterium
TGTCGATGTAATCAACTCTTGTAACTCTTGATTTTCTGGTTTAAATGTCAGAGCTAGTTTTGTCCCTTGATTAAGATTAGTCTTACCTTGCCATAAATCTGCTGTAGTTTCTTGAGCAAGATCTTGAGCAAGATATTGAATTAATTTAGTTTGCAAGTCGGCAGGAGAAATTACACTGGTCGCTAACCGATAATTAAAATGCGATCGCCCTAAATTTACTGTATGACAAATATCTTCAATTAAAATATCAGGGTGAGCTTGAAGATATTCAACATAACTACCCGCTAGTTGCTCTAAAGCCTTGCTACTTTTGGCAGATAAAGTGAACAGATATGAGTCTTGTTTCCCATCTCCCCATCTCCCTATATGCGAAGCGGTATCCTTTAGGACTTCCCCATTTCCCCATTTCCCCATCTCTCGATTAGCTTCCTGCACCACCAGATGAGCATTCGTACCACTAAAACCAAAGGAACTGATGCCAGCAATACGGGGTAGGGTTGTTGACTGCCAGGCGATCGCTTTCTGGGGTAATTTAAAGGGTAATTTTTGCCACTCTATTTTACTATTAGGTTGTTTTAGATGTAAGTTAGCGGGAATCAAGTGATTTTCTAATGCTAGAACAGTTTTGATTAAGCTCACTATTCCTGCTGCTGATTCCAAGTGACCAACATTGGTTTTAACCGCACCCAAGATTAATTCTTCATTGTTTTTAAATACCTGACTGAGAGCCTCAAGTTCGATCGCATCTCCTAAAGATGTTCCTGTACCATGAGTTTCTAGATAACTCACCTGACTGGCTGCGACTTTACTGTTAACTAAAGCCTGTTTAATTACTGCCTGTTGAGACAGACTACTAGGGGTCGTAATGCTACTGGTGCGCCCATCTTGATTGGTCGCCGAGCCTAAGAGAATAGCGCGAATCTGATCTCGATCAGCGATCGCATCACTCAATCTTTTTAAAACGACGATCCCGCAACCTTCAGATCTGACAAAACCATTAGCACTCTCGTCAAAAGTTTTACACTTGCCATCAGGAGACAGCATTTTAGCCTGGGTAAAATTAATACTCACCTTGGGGGAAATCAGACGGTTGACCCCTCCTGCTAAAGCCATGTTGCATTCGCGATCGCGTAAACTTTTAAGGGCTAAATGTACTGCGACTAAAGACGATGAACAAGCGGTATCCAAAGAAATACTAGGGCCGATAAAGTCAAAAAAGTGGGAGATTCTTCCTGATGCCAAACTATGAGTGTTGCCAGTAGTCAAATAAGCATCAATTTCTGCGTTGTTTCTGCTCAATAACTGATGCCAATAGTCCACCGCCGCAATCCCGATAAATACCCCTGTCTGACTACCCTGAACTAGATCGGCGGCGATCGCTGCATTTTCTAACGCTGACCAACTCACTTCTAGCAATAATCTTTGTTGGGGATCGATACTCACTGCTTCTTTGGGGGCAATCCGAAAAAAGCTGGGGTCAAACTCTCGTAAATAAGGGACAAATCCTCCTAATGTAGGAAATGCAGGGCAGGTTCTTCCTGAAGTGTCCACGGCACTAAAGCCATTTAGCTCATGCCATCGTTCGTCAGGAATACTGGTAATGGCATCCTTGCCCTCTTGTAATAACTGCCAAAATTCCTCTGGATTATTAGCTCCAGGAAAGCGACAACCCATCCCCACTACAGCAATAGGCTCATGTTTCGCATTTTCCAGAGCATCTAACTTACTTTGCATTTGTTTCAATGCGAGTAATGCTTTTTTAGTGGGAGATAGATCCATTGCTTAAAGTTTTTCAGGATTTAGATTAGTACTTAAGTTGTCACCCCTTAAGACCAAGTTTTTTCCTCAATTCTGTTGCACCCATAAATAGTAACGGCGTAACAAGCAAGCTGGTAAGGATAAAATGGAGGGGAAAGTGAAAATAAAAGTACCACAGAATGAGGACTCCATAGGTGGAATCCATGTGATCGATGAAATAAAATAACTTGCTATTTTCATCACCAGGAGGAATGTCTAAGCGACGTTTAATAAAAGAATTGGGTAATTCGGCTAGATTAAAGATAAAACCAACTAATAAACCAAATTCAATTAAATTCAAGGTGGAAAATGAGATTGCTTGTCGAGAGAGAGGAGGAATTAAAATTTCTAACAGATGTAATAAATAAACGCTAGCTAGCATAGCAATCGGTAAACTAATTAATCCCCGCCACTTCTTATTCGCCCCAAACCAAGCAGTTTGAATTGGAACATTCAAGGTTTGAAATAGACTGGTTTTCCACAAAAAAGCTTCAATAACTCCAGCAATAAATAGACTTAAAGCTAACCACAGTAAATTTAAAGTATCTGGGATGAACAAATGTATCCAAGTCATTATGAAAAAAAAGCTAAATTACGCCTACCTAAAAAATATCATTAATAAAATTCAAAGCACTTTCTAAAATGCCCGTATTTTTGTCTTTCACAGTTTTATTGTAACTAGCGATCGCTTTTCAGGTTCTTAAGTCTCACTACTCAAGGTTACTGCCAATTTATCAGCAATCCCAGCAATCCATTGTTCATCTTTTTTACTGTAGCTACGGGGGGCATTTGCCCCTAAGATTAATACTCCTTGGTGACCAATGGGCTGACAAATAACTCCTTGGGTGTTTTCTGGCAAATAATCAAACTCGACTTTACCAGGATAAAGATTGAGGTTGACCAAATATACAGGTTTGCTTTTCGCTATTACCCTTTCTAGGATTGCCCCAGGCTTTACTTGAGGATTTTTACCCAGAACTCCCCGACGCAAAATAGTCTTGCCATCATAATAGACCACAAGCGATCGCGTTACGGTATTAGTAAGCAATAAATGAGAAGCCCAAGCCAACTCGGTTTTAGCTGATTCAGAGAGGGATTCATCTAGTTCTAAACCCGTCTCCCCCATCAGATCGACTGTATCGGGAGTTCGCGACTGAATCTGTTGCCAAAGCAAACCAACTAAGATTAAAACTGCCCCTTCAATTACCCCCAGAGCATCAGAACGCGCCTGGGAACTGGTAATCTGTGCTGTCAAAAGACGATTGACCAAAAGTAAAAAACCGCCTAATCCTCCAGCAATAAAAGGCAGTAATTTTAATAGGTAATTGGCATCGTATTTGTTCATTTTTAAGCTCTAAGCTCCAAGCTTTAAGCTGACCGAAGGGAATCCTTTAGGGCTAAGCTTAAAAAAACTCTTATTCCTCTCCTGCTTCTAGAATACGTTGAAACAGATAACCCGTACCTCTTGCAGTGAGGATCAATTCAGGATTGCTGGGGTCGTCTTCTAGTTTGGCTCGGAGACGAGAAATATGGACATCCACGACACGGGTATCTACATGACGCTCAGGAGTATAACCCCACACTTCTTGTAAAATCTCCGAACGAGAAAAGGGTTCCCCAGAACGACTAACTAATAACTCTAATAGGCTAAATTCCATCCCTGTCAGGCGAATACGCTCATCACCTTTATATACTTGACGTTTATTGGTATCAATTTTGATGGAACCAACGTGAATTACTCCTGAACTAGGAATGCCAGGTGCGCCATTTTTCTCAACTCGGCGCAATACTGAACGAATTCTTGCTTCTAGTTCCTTGGGGGAAAAAGGTTTAACTACATAATCATCAGCACCTAATTCTAAACCTGTGATGCGATCGGCAACGTCCCCCAAGGCAGTTAGCATGATGATGGGGATATCAGATTCTTTGCGTAATTCTTGACAGACACCATAGCCGTCTAGCTTAGGCATCATCACATCCAAAACTACTAGACTTGGTTCGGCAGTGCGAAAAGTTTCTAAAGCCTCTTCGCCATCAGCAGCGGTTACTACGTCATAGCCAATCATCGACAGACGGGTTTCTAAAATACGACGGATACTAGCCTCGTCATCTACTACTAAAATTTTTTCTTTATTAGTTTCCAAGTTACAATCTGCTCCTCTTTTAAGTAAGATTACTGATATTTAAGTTTAATTTTTAATGCCTTGAACAATAACCTGCTCTACTATCATTTGTGTAATAGGTCTAATGGTTTATTTTACGGTGATTCTTGGAACTATTCTCAAAATTCAGGAGTTTTTTCAGATTTGATTTATCTTTGAGACTTTTAAAGTTTCTTAAAATTGATCTGAGAATGTCCATAACAGCTTATTACTTATCTTTTTATTTCTTTAATTCTCCAATTTTTCTTAATAAACATGGTTAAAGCCAAACAGATATACATTTGCAATAATTGTGCGGCCGAATATAGCCAGTGGTTTGGGTTATGTAAAGAATGCAACGAGTTTGGCACGATTTCGGAAGAGCCTGTAGATGTATCTTCAGCGGGAGGAACTAGTCGTGGAGGGTGGCAGTCGGGAACTCGCTCTAATAATAAGGTGTCAGGGGCAGCTAAACCCAGAGTCTCCTTGAAATTTTCGGAAATTAACAATGACGCTCAAGAACGATTTCCTTCAGGCTATGGAGAATTCGATCGCGTTTTGGGTGGAGGGATAGTTCCTGGTTCTCTAGTGTTAATTGGTGGCGATCCTGGTATTGGCAAATCAACTCTCTTGTTACAGGTGGCAAATAAGCTGTCCTATACCCTGCCACGGATTCTTTATGTTTCCGCTGAGGAGTCGGGACAACAGGTAAAGCTCAGAGCTTCTCGTTTAGACGTAGCAGATAGCAAAACGGCAGCAGCTAATGGCAAGGAAAATGGCAAAGTGGCTCAGAAGAAAGATCATAATCTCTATGTCATGCCAGAGACGGATTTGGAAGAGATCTTGCGGGAACTAGAATCTTTAAAACCCCAAGTCGCCGTCATTGATAGTATTCAAACCTTACACTTTGCTGCCTTGACTTCTTCTCCTGGTTCCGTTGCCCAGGTACGGGAGTGTACTTCCGCCTTAATGCAGGTAGCTAAAAGAGAAAATATTACCCTGTTAATTGTCGGTCATGTGACCAAAGAAGGAGCGATCGCAGGGCCGAGAGTTTTAGAACACCTAGTGGATACAGTACTTTATTTTGAAGGCGATCGCTATGCTTCCCATCGTCTTTTACGCTCAGTGAAGAATCGTTTTGGGGCAACCCATGAAATTGGTATCTTTGAGATGGCAGAAGGGGGTTTAGTAGAAGTAGATAATCCTTCTGAACTATTTCTGGGTAATCGGGATGAAGCCTCTCCTGGCACTTCTGTAGTAGTCGCCTGTGAAGGAACTCGCCCCATTGTGGTAGAAATCCAGGCTTTAGTTAGTCCCACTAGCTATACCTCTCCCCGCCGTTCCACCACCGGCATTGACTATAATCGTCTCCAGCAAATTCTGGCAGTCTTAGAAAAACGAGTTGGTGTACCCCTGTCCAAACTAGATGCTTATGTCGCTTCCGTTGGCGGTTTAGGAGTTGGTGAACCCGCTGCGGATTTAGGGGTAGCGATCGCCATTGTGGCAAGTTTTCGCGATCGCGTAGTCGATCCACGCACAGTCTTAATTGTTGAAGTTGGTTTAGGGGGACAGGTGCGTCTAGTTTCGCAAATGGAATTACGGCTGAAAGAAGCAGCTAAGTTAGGTTTCAAAAAAGCGATCGTGCCTAAAGGTCAAAGTTTACCCGATGATTTGGGTTTAGAAGTTATTCCCATTTCTAAGGTGATTGATGCGATTATTGCAGCGATTCCTTCAGAGCGATCGAACGATTTTTCTGCTATGCCTGAAGAGGAAGATTAAATATCATGAGTTAAGGAAAGAATTAAGCGATTAGTCTCCGCCTACCCTTCGGGATCGCTATCAAGAATTACGTAAATCGGTCAAGGGCAAAGACGCGATCATCATAATCTTGTTTAGGCTAACTAGGATGTTGTTTTATGAACTGGTAAAAGAACTTAGAATAGATTAGAGAGAATATAAGTAGAATCAGGAAAATGCTTATGAATGATGATCTTCCCAACCCAAATAAATCTGAGGATGAAGCCAGGATTAAAGATAAAGTTAAGGTGTCTGTTGACTTAGACTTAGAAATCTTAGAACAGATCAAGCACTTAACAAACGAACCTAGTCGAGTGATTGAAGCTGCGATTAAACAGTGGTTGCGTGGAGAAAGAAACGACAATACTGACTTAACCAGAACTTTTCAGCGTAATCCTCCTGTGCCACCTCAAGGAGAATGGAACGATTAAAGGGATGAAATTTCAAGATAACAGTCAATAAAACGGTTAATAAAGTGGTTAATCTATGGGCAACAGTTAATTACTCACTGTTACTACCTTGGATATCTAATCTATAGGTTATAGTTTCAGGTAGAATGTCGAGTTTTTTGGCAAATTTCCTGAAATGTCATCTGTTTACCAATGCTCCCTAAATTTGATTCAAACAATAATAGTAGTACTACTATGTCAGCCAGCGAGATTGAATGGCAGCATCTGGGAGCAGAATTAGTTTTTACTCAGGATATTGCGGGCAACTATCTCTCATTTTGGTGGGCAAAGGCAGCAGAATATGGCTTGGATGGCGATCGCCCAGCAGGAATAACTGCCCCCGTGGGGGAAATATTTGCCCCTGTTGATGCTCCTGCTTATTTAGAAAAAGTTCGCCGAGTTCTTAAGCGTCGTTTGCCAGAACAATGTTACTGTTTGTTTCATTGCGGAGAAATCTCTTATTCTTTTGAACTGATTATCAGCCCTATTTTACCGTCCGAGGGAGAACCCCAAACGGTGATCGTGATGGGACATTTATTGGCAGAAGCCGAAATGTTTTCCTTTGCCGAAAATGAAGCCCCCGCAGCTATCTATAGCTATCAAAAACTCCTCAGTCAGGTAGTACAGCAAATCCGCCGTAGTTTAGATTTAGCTACTATTTATCAGCATACGGTGCAGAATATTGGTTCTACCTTCGCCACTAGTCGCTGTCTAATTTTGGCGAATCAGCGCAATCTTATTCGTCTTTCCGTCAAAGCAGAATATTGTCGCGAAGAATATGATTCCACGACTAAACATCAGATTGATTGGTACGATGAAACTCATTTACAACAGGCGCTAAGATCTGGTTATCCCATAGCGGTAGATTTTATCCAACAAGACTTGCTACAGCGCAAATCCGTCCTAGTAATCTCGACCAATAGTGACAGTGAAGATAATGTTTTAATTTGTTTGCAACAGTGCGATCGCTATCGCCATTGGACAACGGCAGAAATGGAAATGTTGCGAGAAATTGCCGAACAGGTAGAAGCAGCTATTTCCCTCGCCAAGCTCTATCGGGAAGTGGAACAGGCGAGTATTCAAGCAGAAGAAGCTAGCCGTCTCAAAAGTGATTTTCTGGCTAATACTTCCCATGAACTACGTACCCCCCTCAATGGCATCATCGGCTTTTTGAAATTGCTCTTAGAAGGGATGGCGGATGATCCTGAAGAACAGCGAGAATTTATTGAAGAAGCCTATAAATCTTCGATTCATCTCCTCAATTTAATCAATGACATCCTCGATATTGCCAAGATAGAAGCGGGCAAGATGGAACTGGAATTAAATGAGATTGAATTAGATGAACTATTTCAAGATGTAGAAAATCTAATTAACACTCAAGCCAAGCAAAAAAACCTTAACTTCCAGATTAAATCCCCCGCCACTCTAACTCCCGTGACTCTTTACGGTAATTACCAACGGTTACTTCAGGTGATGCTCAACCTAATTAGTAATGGCATCAAGTTCACTAAGGAAGGGGGAATAGTGGTGAGCGCGGAAGTTAGTAACAAGAAAATAGAATGTCAAGGTATCGAATTTCCTGGAATGGTCAAAATTAGCGTTGCCGACACAGGGATTGGTGTGTCTTTAGAAAAGCAGGATAAGCTGTTTGAAAACTTCTATCAGGTAGATGGTTCACGAACAAAATCCTATGGTGGCACTGGTTTAGGTTTAGCCATCTCTCAAAAGCTGGTGGAGGCGATGGGGGGAACAATTTCTTTCTACAGTATGGGGGATGGTTTGGGTTCAACGGTTACATTTACCGTTCCCCTGAGTCATTTGCCTGTGATTAAGACTGCTCAATCGGAAGGTTAGTTTTTAGTTATTTTGCACACCCTAGAAAAGCTACGAAGGTGCGATCGCTTATTAGACTAAGAATTAGAAATTAAAGGCAGACGGCGAACTCTAATTCGTTTTAATTCAATAGTTACAGCAGCACCATGCTCTAGATCCTCTTGACACTGATGAATTACATCAATTAACCTAAATTTAACTTACAGCTTAAAAGCTTTTGGCGAGTTAATTATTATGAGCCAACTGTTCCACTTCCGTAGTAATCTGCTGAATCTCTGCCTTAATAGTTGTCACTTCTTTGGTAATAGACTCAGCAGTAGCTATTTTATTAGCCAGTTCTTCCTGTTGTGGTCGAATTACATTGGCAAACTGTTGGAGACACTTGTTTAGTTCTGCTGCTAACGCATCCTTGAGACTCTTGGTATAGTTTTCTTGGAGACTGCGATAACTTTGCTCCAACTCTGTTTTGAGTTTTCTGCGTCTTCTGGGTAGGGCATCGAAGCTCATTAAGCCGAATAAACCCGCCAAGAGAAAAGCTGTAGCGTCGGCGGAAAGTGTATCGAATATTAGCTGTCCACCCATTCCTGTGGCGGCGGCGGTAATTCCCAATCGCCAAAAGCTATCTAAGCCTTCTTCTGTTGCGGTCTTAATCTTGGTGGCAAACTCATTGCTGTTTAAGCGATCTGTATTAATGGGGGGGAGCGCCAGAATATCTTCAGACACAGTAATCGTCGTAGATAAATCTTCTTTCGCTTCTCTAATAATTCGTTCACGGTATTTCTGGAAAGTGGCGATCGCTTCTTGAAATATTTCTTGGAGATTTTTATCTAACTGAATATCTTTGATGGTCTTAGCTAATCGTTCTTCCAGGAAGTCTTCTTCTTTGGTGATCTTACGTTTTATAACCGTAAGAAACCCTGTACTACTATCAGTTAACTCATGAGTTTCTTCAATTAAGTTGGTAAATAAATCCTCAATATTATCGCGAAATATACCAAATAAAAGATTGTATTCCTCTAGTCTTTCCTCAATTCTACGGGAAGTACGGTCAAAAATAACCTTGTCCGACTGTAACTTGGCTTTGATCGATTCATTTTGTTGCTCTAGCTGCTCTAGATAAACTAATAATGAATTCTGTGGGCCTCGTAGCTTGAGCTTAACTTTTTCTCCTTCAGCCAAAAATGCCAAGAGGAAGCTTTTTAGCTCATCCATACCAACTCCTGTTTTTGCCGAGATGGTAAATACAGGGGGCATTTCCGCCAGAATTTCTTTTAAACCTTCACTCACATATTCGCGAATCTGTTGCGCTTCAGTATCCATCACCAAGTCGGCTTTATTGATTACCACAATAATTTTCCGCGCCCAAGTTTGATCCACCAAAGTCAAGAAATCTTGCTCAGATTTACTCAAAGGACGTTCAACAGAAGTCACAAACAAGATAATATCCGCTTGCTGAAGATAATTCTCCGTTAACTCTTGATGTTGCTCAATAATTGAGTTTGTTCCAGGGCTATCAATAAAGACTAGACCGCCGAAGCCTTCTGGATTATAGGCATGAATTTCTTGGGTAGTGGGCAGAAAACCCACCGTGGCAATTTCTTGATTATTTAACTGATTGAGCAAGCTAGACTTACCTGCATTAAACTCACCACAGATAAAAATCGAGAAGGGATTAGCTAGCTGCTGCTTCAGTACTTCGGTATCAGGGTTGAAATTAGGAAAAAGTACCTTTGCCTCCACAAACAAACCCTCAACTTGCTGGATTGTTTGCAAGCTACGGTCAAAAAGCTGCTGTTGTTCTCCTGAAAGAGTTAGAGGCATATGTTCTCTTCCTTAAATCCTAGATTTTAATAACAGTTTTTAGCTCTTAATCACTAAAAACCAAAGGCTACTCTAAATTAAAGCAGTTTTTCTGCTCATCATGTCAAGACTTTAAGATTAACTAAGAATGTCTATCTCTAGTTTTACTTTGTGTCCTAGCGAGGAACGAGTACCTTGTTGGTCGAAATTGATTGTTCAGGGTGCCTTATACTCCACAGCGACATCGATAACCCACGTAATGCCGAAGCGGTCTATGAGCATACCATAAAGGGGTGTCCAGCCCGATGGCGCGAGTGGCTGCGCGACTGTCGCGCCGTCGGAAAGCTTTTCCCAGAGCGCGGCGATTTCCTTGTCCGAGTCACCACGGACAGAGACGAAGAATGCATTCTTGCCTTTGTCCCACGGCATCCGTGACGGCACGTCGTACGCCATCACTCGGAAGCCATTCTGGGCAGCAACTTGACCCCACATCACTTGATTCGCCTCGGACGGATGCTGGACGTTCTGGGCATCTTTGTAGGTGATGATGGTGATGTCGCCGCCGAACACAGACTGGTAAAACTCCAGCGCCCCACGAGCATCGCCTCGGAAGTTCAGGTGGTTGGTAACGTTAATCATTTTTCTATATTTTTAAGAATGTATCAGCAGTATAGAATGGCTTAATGACAACCCTATGTCAGGGGTGTTTGAAAAATTAGTGGTACTGGTCAAAATATTCTTGTAAGGTCATATCGTGAGGGGGAAACCTTTCGGAAAGTACTTCTAATTTTCTAATCCGATCGAGTCGAAAATACCTAAATTCCTGACGCAAACGGCACCACGCCACTAATAACCAATTCTCTCGTGTGCTTAATAAAGCAAATGGCTCAATGGTTCTACTTGTAGTCTTATTGGCCTCGCTTGTGTATTCAATTCTTGTTAAGAAAAAATTGGTCAGTGCAAATTGTAATGCCGACAAATTATTACTCGACCTTTCAATATTCTTGATTTGCTTGAATTGTGTCCGTTCAGAAAGTAAATTGGCTTTGTCTTTTACATTTGCAATTAACACAGATTTAATTTTATCAATCGCTTCTGAATAATCTTTGATGAAAGAGGAATCTTTGTTATTCAGGACTAATTGTTCAGCAGTGATTAAAGCATTTGCTTCTCTTTCCGTAAGCATCACAGGCGCAAGCCTATAATGTTCCATAATGCTGTACCCTTTACCTTCTTCAACGTAAATTGGAATACCAGCTTGTTCCAATGCTCTAATATCTCTATAAATTGTCCTGACACTTACTGAAAATTTGGAGGCAAGTTCAGATGCGGTCACAAGTCTTTTAGTCTGCAATTGGGTAATGATTGCAGTCAATCGTGAAATTCGTTTTGTATCGTTATTATTCACTAATCAGATTTTCCACAGAATTTGAGATGAAGTGTGTCGCGCAACGAGGTAAGTTTAGCCACTCCTTCCTCGTAGGTAAAGAGGCGCGTTCTTCGTCGAAGACTACAAAAAGCACAAACATTCTGCTGATCGTCCTATTTGAAGTAGCTCGGCTAAATTTGTTAGCTTAATCGTAACATCTGCCATATGAGACAACCGATCGCGGTTTACAAGTGGCGATCGATCTTGCTATCTATAATTAGAGAAACATACCGCTAGAGATTTCAATTCTCTGAGCATTCACCCAGCCGTTTTCTTCAGAAAGTAGAGATGCCACGAATTGGTTAAGCTCTGAATTGTCTCGTACCGCGCCACCGCCGAAATCCGTTTCAATCGCCCCAGGAGCTACTGTATTTTAATACTACCATTTAGGGGAATTGGCGATAAAAGCCGCCGCGTTCTCTTTACTTAAAGGTTTAGAGAAAAAGAATCCCTGCCCATATTCACATTGAAGTAACTTTAATTGAGCTAATTGAGCAGTGGTTTCAATCCCTTCCGCAATTACATCCATATCAAGCATGTGAGCGAGGGTGACGATCGCCTTAACAATAGCTGAATTATCGCCATTAGATTGCATTTGGCTCACAAAAGAGCGATCGATCTTGATCGTATCCACAGGAAAGCGATGGAGATAGCTTAAAGACGAATATCCTGTGCCAAAGTCATCAATACTAAACTGAATTTCCTGCTTTCTCAACTTGAGGATAATTTCGGTAACTGTATCTAGATTGTCAATCAAGATACTTTCGGTAATTTCCAACTTCAGATATTTCCCTGCCAAACCAGTTTCCTGGAGAATGTTTTCAACTTCCGTGATCAGTTGCTGGTCACGAAATTGCTGTCCTGAAAGATTAACGCTGATCTTAATCGTGGGATGTTCAGGATATTCCAGTTGCCAACTAAGAGCAGTTTTACAGGCTTCTCTGAGTAGCCAGTTACTCAGGGGAACGATTAAACCAGTTTCTTCACATACAGGAATAAAGTCACTGGGGCTGATTGTTCCTTTGGTGGGGTGATTCCAACGAGCTAAGGCTTCAAAACCAGATAAAATCCCCAAACTGAGGGAAGTAATCGGTTGGTAGTAAACTTCAAATTCTCCTCGTTCTAAGGCTCGACGTAAATCTGTTTCTAATTCTAATCTTTGGAGGGCGCGATCGCGCAGGGAGCGATCAAACACTTCATACCTGGCTTTACCTTGTTCTTTGGCGCTATACATCGTCAGATCCGCATCCCGCAGAATATCTTCAGGCTTTTCATAGCCTTGGGAGGAAAGAGCGATACCAATGCTAGCAGTGGAGAATAATTCATAGCCGTCAATATGAAAAGAGAAGCTTAAAGTCTGATAAATACTTTCGGCAACTAAAGTAGCTTCTGATTTACTGGAAATATTTTCCAAGAGGATGGTAAATTCATCTCCTCCCAACCGCGCTACCGTATCCGTTGGGGCGACGGATTTTTTGAGGCGACGCGCAATTTCAATCAATAATTTATCCCCAATCAAATGCCCTACACTATCGTTAACGACCTTGAAGCGGTCTAAATCGAGGAACAGCACCGCAAATAAATAACCACTGTGATTCTGGCTTCTCTTTAACTGTTGCTCCAAGCGATCCATAAATAAAGCTCGATTGGGTAGCCCTGTTAAGGCATCATGGAGCGCATCGTGGAGAAGCTGCTGTTCCATAGATTTGCGTTCGGTAATATCAACAATTTGATTGTTAAAATGCAGGGGTTTTCCCTGGGAATCTAAAACCACCAATACTTTGAGCAAAGTATCCACTACACAACCATTTTTAGCGATAAAGCGCTTCTCAATCTGAAAACTAGTTTCTTCACCGTTGATTAATTTTTGCTCTAAATTATGATGTACCTCCCAGTCATCGGGATGACTAATCTCCGCAAAGGACAATTCCAATAACTCTGCTTTGGAGTAAGCTAGAGCATCGCATAAAGCTTGATTAACCCTGGTAAATTTACCCTTGAGACTACTGATTGCCATGCCAATGGGAGCCATTTCAAAAGTCAGACGAAACTGCTCTTCACTTTTTCTGAGAGCTTCTTCCCCATCGCGACGATTAGTAATATCTTCCGCAATTCCCACAAAGCGGTTGACTTTGCCCATGACATCCCTGACGGGAAAGGCTCTCACCCTCACCCAACAAATAGACTCATCAGGACGAATAATGCGATATTCCTCTTCAAAATCGTCCCCTGTCCGAAACTGAGTTTCAATGGTGGCGATCGCCTTAAAGGAATCTTCAGGATGAATGGCAAATAGCCAGGATTGAGGATCTTCATAAAGACTCTGGCAACTACGCCCCCAAACTTGTTCGTAAGTCGGGCTAATATAGAGAATCTCGTCTGTTTTAGCCGAAATCACAAAAAAAACTTCGCGCACATTTTCCGCAATTTGCCGAAATCGTTCTTCTCGCTCGGTTAATTGCTG
>JBEANW010000571.1:0-4542 GCA_041165225.1 Cyanobacteriota bacterium
CAAAAGACCTCAGAAGTTCAAAAGTAGCCATTATCTAAGTAATAATATGTAGATGAATATACTGAGAAACTTCTGAAAGTTTATGCTTGATAATATATTTTCTTCAAAACTATTAAATGTAGTCATCATTGAATCCAATAGACAACAGGGAAACCAGTTGTCTCAACTAATTAGGACTCAAAGACCCAATCTTAAAGTAATCCTGCTGGATAATTCAGAGCAAGTTTTCTCCTTGATGTATGGCGAGATGAACGTTGATATTTTGTTTTTTGATATCGAATCAGAATCAGATACCGATAATTTAGCCTTGTTCAAAGCGATCGCGCCTGAAAGCAGCGTAATTCATTGGAGTGACTATCGACATCCCGAAGTGATCGAGTTGCTATACTCTATGGGAGTAAATTCTTTTTGTACCAAAGAAAGCGACGCGGAGATAGTTTTAGAAGCAGTAGACTTAGCGATCAGTTATCCCCAGTCTCTCTATCTAGATCATAAGCTACATAAATGTCTACCATTGCTCCAAAGCTAGGATTGGAAACCCAGGATAATATTAGGTTAACTTTGCTTATAAATTATCATCATGTCCGATCTACCCGATCTATTTGCTGAACATAAAAATAGACTGACTGAACTCATCACTCAATATCGTGACCGTGTTGACTTTCTAACCATTCGCCTAGAGCAAGCGGCAGAAACCAATATTTTCTTACGGAAGAGTAGGATTGAAACGCTCAGTGAGAGCATTGCTTTGGGCGGACAGGTAAGAGCCTGTTACCGTGGGGGATGGGGATTTTCGGCTTTTGATGATTTGAGTAGTTTGGTAGAGAGAATTGAAGAAGCGATCGCTGCTGCCAAAATAGTCGGGGACTCGGAAACGATTCTAGCAGCCGTTGAGCCGATTCAAACGGTTTGCCATGTGCCACTGAAGGGAAGAGATCCTCGGCATGTCTCCTTGGCTGATAAAAAAGCCCTATGCGATCGCTATGATGAGCTACTACGCAGTTATAACAACTGTCTTACTACTACCACCGTGAGCTATGGTGATAGTTCCCAACGAATAATTATTGCCACTTCTGAAGGTAGCCTCATTGAACAATCCTGGTCAGATATGGAAATGCGCTTTTCAGCTACAGCTAGAAAAGACGATGCGATTCAAACAGGAAGGGAAACCACAGGCTCTCGTCAAGCTTATGAAGATTTAACTACCTTAGATCAACAGGTCATTGGTGCTGCTCAAAGAGCGGTTGATGCTCTCTCCTTACCAAAAATCAAAGGTGATATCTACACTGTAGTCATCGATCCAATTTTAACGGGATTATTTGTCCATGAAGCTTTTGGGCATTTATCCGAAGCAGACATGGCCTATGAAAATCCCGACTTATTAGAAGTGATGAGTATGGGCAAGCGTTTTGGCTCCCCAGAACTACAGATTTTTGACGGTGCTGCACCCCTAGCAGCAGAAGATAATTATGTACATCGCGGTAGCTATTTCTATGATGATGAAGGGACTCCTGCCACCACGACTCAGTTAATTAAAGATGGAGTTTTAGTTGGGAGGCTCCATTCGCGAGAAACGGCAGGCAAACTAGAAGAAGCACCCACAGGAAATGCTCGTTGCTTAGACTATCATCATTCCCCCATTGTACGGATGACTAATACCTGGATTGCCAGGGGAACAACCCCTGTTCAAGATTTAATCAAAGATGTTACGGAGGGGGTATATGCCCGCAATTGGCTAGGAGGCATGACTAACGGCGAAATGTTTACCTTTAGTGCGGGGGAAGCCTGGATGATTCGTCAGGGAAAATTAGCCGAACCCGTCAAAGATGTTACCCTTTCGGGCAATGTCTTTAAAACTCTGGCAAATATTGAAGCGCTCGGCGATGATTTTTATTGGGACGAGTCTGGAGGTTGTGGCAAAGGAGGACAATCGGGGCTGGCGGTTGGTTGCGGAGGGCCCAGCTTAAGAATCAAAGATGTGACCATTGGCGGAAATTCCGAATAGTCTGTTGATTAGGACGCAGGTAGTCAACTCAAAAGCTTAGAGCTTCTGACAAATACAGGAAAAAACCCAGTTGCAAAACTGGGTTCGGGAGCAAGGCTATAAGTGATTGGCTAGTTATGAAGTGATATTGTAACTGGCTTAATCAGGAAAGGTCTTAGTCAAATACTTTTTACTTTCTTCTACTTTTTTAACTCTATAGTTGATCATCCCCTCAATCGAGCTTAACAACAACAGTATATTCACTAGAATTTTGACTGTTACTGATTCAAGGTAGGAACCCGATGGATTTCTTTGGTGCAAACAAATAACCTTCTTGCTAGTCGCTAGTCGCTAGCTTAAAAAGTAGCTGCACTTCTTGTCGATAAGCCACTCCCAGGAGATTGACAATTAAACAGGTAGAACCCAAGCCAAACAAAACGAAAGTAACAGGGGTAATGATGCCGATCATGAACCAGGTGGAGACATGAAGAAATAAGGCGATCGCCAATATCGAAGCAATTCCTCTCGACCAACGCATTTTGGCCAAGGATTGACCTGTCGCCACTAAAACCAGAGTAGCAACGGTAGTGAATAAATTAGCTGGCACGAGGAATGAGCAGATCGCGACACAATACTGGCGGGAAAATTCACACAAGGGTTGAAAATCAAACATGAATATCTATCAAGATCGATGTAATCTGGCTAATGGTTTAGCTGTCTATCTTTACTATTAAATACCCTAAGTGGCTTGAAAGTCTTTTTTTCTGGCTAGATGATCAATTACTGTAACGGAAGTAGCTAGTTTTTTAGCTATATTTGCTGATAGGTTTGAGATTTTTTAGGGAAATATATAATTAGTTCCTTAAGCTGTTTTGATTACTACCTTGATTTGTAAAATTAAACTAAATCAATGCAGGTGGAAATTCTTCATGGCTGAAAGAGTACAAAAGGTTTTGTCCCAGTGGGGAATTGCTTCACGGCGCAAAGCAGAAAAAATGATCATAGTAGGTAGGGTTAGGATTAATGGTCAAATAGCAAAATTAGGCGATCGCGTCGATCTAGCACAAGATATGCTGCAAGTAGATGGCAAAGAAGTTCAACAGGCTCACCGCCCTCAACTGCTATATCTGTTGTTGCACAAGCCAGTAGGGGTAGTCTCTACTTGTGATGATCCGCAAAAACGTCCCACGGTAATTGATCTATTACCCCCAGATCTGAGTCAGAGTATGGGGATTCATCCCGTTGGGCGCTTAGATTTTGCTTCTAGTGGGGCGTTGATTTTAACTAACGATGGCGAACTAACACTGAGTTTGACCCATCCCCGTTATCATCTACCCAAAACCTATGTAGTCGGTTTAAATCGCCCTCTCACCAGCCAAGATTTGACTTGCTGGCGAGAAGGAGTAATGCTAGATCGCCAAAAGACTCTACCTGCGACCATCAACCTAGTTAAGTCAGATCGAACGGAGCCAACTCTAGAAATCATCTTAACAGAGGGCAGAAATCGACAAATACGTCGGGTAGCGCAGCAGCTAGGCTATGAGGTGACTAAGTTACATCGTGTGGCAATTGGTTCTATTACATTAAATATCGCTAATGGTTTAAAACTTCCCCAAGGTAAATATCGACATTTAAAAAAAACTGAAATTAATTTTTTAAAAGCTTCTTGTCAACCTAAATTGCTCAAACTAACTCCAAAGCCTGGGAGCGCCGTATATGATTAAACCTAATTTAACTACCGAACAACAACAACAGCTGACAGATATTGGTACTAACCTCCAGCAAATTCGGGTAGCACGCAATATTGCTCTGGATACTATTTCCCAGAAGACAATGATTTCCCAACGGCTCTTAAAGGCGATCGAAGCGGGAGATACTACGGAACTCCCTGAAGCTTTTTATATTCAAGCTTTAGTCAGTAAGTATGCCCAAGCTATCGGCGCGGAGGATATTTGTTTTGTCGTGGAGTCATCAGCTAATTACCCTATTGCTAATAATTCAAGCCCAAAGCATCGTCGTCCTTACTGGATCAATTTTCAGTTGCGATCGCTTCATCTATACTTACTCTATATTTTATTGGTAATTGTCTCCGTCAGTGGCATCACGGCTTTGGTGGAACGCCCCGTAATTATTAATCAAGCTTCAATAGACAACCCAATTTTAACGTCTGAAAGTAACGAATCGAAAACTACCGCCCAAGCTAGTCAGCCTCAAGTTGCCCCGCAGTTTGTCTCTCAATCGAGTACCCCTGAAACAGTAAGTGTTGGTGTCAATCTTCAAGAGCGTTGCTGGCTCAAGGTGATGGTAGATGGTGGAGTGGCTTTTGAAGGAATTCTGCCCGAAGGTACTAAACGTCAGTGGCATGGCAAAAAAGAAGTGACTATTCGTGCGGGCAATGCTGGCGGTGTGGTCATTAACTTTAACAATCAACAGCAACAGCTTTTAGGTGCGCCAGGACAAGTGGAAGAGGTCACTTACACGGTCAATTAACGTGAGTTCGATGAGTCGTAAAATTGAATGGTTTAGGTTGGGAAAGGGGAAAGGGGAAAAGGGAAAAG
>JBEANW010000572.1:0-2541 GCA_041165225.1 Cyanobacteriota bacterium
CGGGAACAACAGGAGGAATCTGAAAAATTGGGCCTAGCAAAGATGTCATAGTCATCAAGAAGACTCCTATGGCAATCAGATTTAAAGCAGTTTGGGGCATTATAAATATTTTTATTGAAAATCCTATACGTATATTAAGTATATTGATTCCAGCCAATAAGCCGTAGTTAATTAAATGTTAATTAAATTTAGCTAATCGACGAGAAGCCCCGACTATGCTTGTTGATTGACCTCAGATTTAACCTAATTATTGCTCCTGATTGCTGTTTTGATTAGATGTTTTTCGGGGAATTGACTTTTGAGATTTTTGTTCTGGCTGAGTTTTGGTAGTTTGATTTAACGGGACAGATTTTGTCGGAGTAGTTTCTGGAATCGGGAGCATGAATAATGCTCCTGCGGCGATCGCTAAACTAGACAAGCCAATGGCCACGGGAGTCAGTCTTTGGGTTAAGGGTTGCTCTGGTTGACGATAGCGTTTGCTAACAGGTTTTAGTTCCAAGTTCAGATCGGGTAATACTGAACGATCTGCGTTTAATTGATCGATCGCATCAACCAAATCAAACAGTTCAATGGTGGTGATGTCAATTTCGGTTTTGGTTTCACTGCTATTAGGATCAGGTTCCAAAGTCAAACGGTGTAGATGTTGCCCTGGGATTTTATGAATTGATACTTGAGGATATTCTGGGGTACTGTGGTTAGATTTGTCGGCGGAGAACAATCCACTTAAAAATCCTTGAGCATAATTACTCACCGCACGAGCTAGATTAGTCAGAAAAACGTTACCACCACTCAACTTCTGATTTGATTGCAGTAGATAGCATTCCGCATTGGTAATCGTGGACATTGGCGATTGTCCACTGAGAATATCGGCATTTTCAGCATCGCTATCCTCTACCCCTTCCAAGATTAGATTGCAGTTAGGGGAACTGTACTGTCTTTTGGTACTCATAATCATGCCACTTCTCCATCAAACAAACTAAACCACACGCGCTGCATTCCCCTTGTCCCAGTACAAAATAAGAGCTTGTGCAATAAAGACAAAGCCAATTCGTTAAGCTGTTCTTCGGAGTCAATATAGGCTGATACCTTAGCACGACGAGAGTTCATTCGACTACGGAAATGAGCGCGGAATCTTTCGAGATATTCCGAGAGCCGAAAATGATTATCTAGAGGCAGATTTTTCTCGCGCATCTGTTGTTCTGCCAGGAGTAGCTGGCGAATCACTACCATTAAATCCTTAGCTCTAAAGCCCGCAATAATCACTAGTGCTTTAGCCTGTTCTAAGCTCAGGTAATCCCTAGTATAGGAACGTCGCCAAGGATTACTACAGCGTAAGCGCCAAAGATTCACCCGATGTTTAACAACTTGATCAATTCCCAACTGCCTCGCCGTTGCGAGCATCTGTTCCGATGCGCCTAGTTCTAGAGCTTCTAATGCTAGTAACAACAAATCGATTTGCTGTTGGGTGCGAGGAGAACAAACTTTAGCAGGGAGAGATATGTCTGGTAAAGTATTTAAAATTGAGGCTGGACTGTCTACTAAAGATGGATGTTCTGATTCTAAACTGGCAGATTGGCTCATGCTTAAGTCCCAATGTGAGTTGTCGATGATTGTTCTTTGTCGAGGATAACAAATAATTCTCTGGTGTTATGATGCCATAGCGGTTTGACTCAAAAACCAGTCTAGCCTGATTTTTTGCAGTTTATTGATGAAATGCTGATGGAACTTAACTCGTTAATTCGCGATATTCCCGACTTCCCCCAACCAGGAATTTTGTTTCGCGACATAACTACCCTTCTAAATAATGCCCAAGGTTTACGTCATACTATCGATCGCCTGAGTGCTGAATGCCAATCTGCTAATTTAACACCTGATTTCGTTGTCGGCATTGAATCTAGAGGATTTATGTTTGCTAGTCCCCTGGCATATCAACTCAAGGCTGGTTTTGTTCCTGTCCGCAAGCCAGGAAAACTTCCCGCCCCTGTTTATTCAGCGACTTATGAGTTGGAATACGGCACTGATCGACTAGAAATTCATCAAGATGCGATCGCTCCTGGAGCCAAAGTGCTAATTGTGGATGATTTATTAGCCACGGGGGGGACAGCCAGGGCGACGGTGGAATTGTTAAAGCAACTACAAGCTGAAGTGATTGGCTTTGCGTTTGTTATTGAGTTGTTGGCTTTGAAGGGTCAAGAGAAATTACCTAGTATTCCGTTAATTAGTCTAGTAAAATATTAACTTGATTATGATTGCAATATATCAAGCACACGTCATTTTCAGTAAATTATGATCAGATTTTGACCCTTAGAGCATTCTGCTCATAATGTAAAAGCGTGTAAAAGCGTTGGTCATAAACCTGGTAGAGAGTATAGAATTGTCTATGTTTTAAGATACTGCGAAAGACCCCTGTTTGAGGTGATCTTTAGTCAAATACTCAAAAATATTCTATATCTAAATCATTAAATTAAGGAGTGAGGAGTGGGTCATAAAAATCAATTTATCAAGATCGTGGGTATTAGTACAGCGATCGCCCTGAGTAAT
>JBEANW010000573.1:0-9418 GCA_041165225.1 Cyanobacteriota bacterium
TGTTCGCTTTAATTAATAACTATAATTCAGCCCAAAGCTTTAGTAAGAAAAATCAAGTTCTTCGTGATCATTTGCAAAAAAGTCTCTTACCGTATACATCTAAAGATCCTAAATGTAAATTTATTGACCCTGATATGGCTCACATTCGCTATAGTCTCTCTCTCTTATATTGGGGCTATCACATTGTTGAAGGTAATAAACCAGAATTAGCATTTAGGACAATAGGGGGCAGATCTTTTCCTAGAACCGATTTTCTGCAATTAGCAGAATATTTAGAAGAACACACAACAATAGATGCTCTAAGGAAACAAGGACATTAAAAAATTAAAAATTATTATCAACAGGATAAATTTATTTCTCCAAAATTCAGCAAGATCGGCGATCGCGTCTGTCAGACAAGAGTGTAGGGTGGGCATTGCCCACGCTACCAAGATTGTGGGTGATTGTTAGAGCGATCGCTGAGTAAACCCCAAACTAAAAAAATTTCGCGCCGCTGATTGGATAAAAATCAACCAGAAAAATCAATTATTGATCCATTTCCACAGAAGATGTTTTTTGCCTTTAGCCTGAATTCTCTGTACTTGTTTTGCTAGTTGACGTTGTTCGCTAGAAGGTAATCCCCAAATAATGTTGCGACTTTGCCAGATTAAAACAGAGAGAGTAATAGCGATGCAAAAAGCCAAGCAGAGAGTTGGTACTAGGTTAAAGTGGAATGCATAGTAGACCGCTGCCCAAGTAAAGTAGTCAAACCAGAGAGCAATCTCTTGTTTTAGCTGCCAGAGGGCATAGGTTCCCAGAGTAAGCCAACTCCCCAAGACCAATAACCAGCGACCATATACTGTTAACCGATGGAGTTTAGCTACTTGCAGTTTAAAATCAGATTGATTGTTAGCCACTGTCTTGTTAAATAGGAAATGAGCTTCAGAGTATGATTATTAGTTAATAAAAACGAATTGTCATCATTCCGATGCTGGGGTGTCAGCAATTGCCACAGACTTGTTATTTTTATCTTTGCGCCACCAAGCCAACAGCGTGCTGGCAACGAAGATACTAGAATATGCGCCCAGAACAAAGCCCACAATTAAGGCTAGAGCGAAGAATTTGAGGGTTTGCCCGCCAAAGAAAAATATACCCAGCAATGGTAGTAAAGTAGTCAGGGTGGTGTTGATCGATCGCCCTAAGGTTTGGCTAACGGCATCATCAACTACTCGATTAATCGAATATTCAGGATTAGCTGCTAGGTTTTCGCGAATCCGATCGTAGATCACTACAGTGTCGTTAACGGAGAAACCCACAATAGTCAGGAGTGAAACGAGAAATAAACTATCTACTTCGACACCCATGGTTACGCCCAAGATAGCAAATACCCCTGCTGTAATCAGCACATCATGAAATAATGCCAAGATCGCAAACAGAGCATAATCAAACTGAAAGCGAATACTTAGATAGACAATAATGCCAAAGAAAGCAACTAATAAAGATAATATTCCTGAAACAAATAGTTCTTCTCCAACAGTTGGACCTACAGAGTCGATTTGAAGGGTTTTACTATCAAATGCACCGACGAGATCGGTTAAAGAATTTAATAATTCCTCACGGCGATCGGTATCAAGATTTTCTGTCCTTACAGAAAGAATCTGTTGATCTTCCCCTATTAGCTGAATTGTACCGTTACCTAATCCTTGCTCATTTAGTACTTCTCGTACCTGAGCTGCATCTATAGGCTGGTCACAATTACTGGGGACGGAACAATCACGGGCAACCTGGATGCGAGTACCGCCGACAAAATCGAGACTAGGACGGAGTGGTGCGCCCAAGGTAGTAAAAGAAAAAATCATCGCAGCAAGACTGGCGAGCATAGCTGTTCCCGAAATTGCCCACCATAAGTTTCTTTTTTGAGTGACTCTAAATTTCATGAATTGATTACTGATTACTAATTACTGATTACTAGGGACGGAATTTACATTTGGGCAGAATAATTCTGGTTTTTGGCGGATTTTCTTGCTGCTTAACACTACTAATAGCATCAGAGTACGGCTACAGGTAATGGCGGTAAACATACTAACTATGACTCCAATCAAAAGAGTGATGGCAAAACCTTTAACCAGACCCGAACCTAGCCATAACAGAGCGAGACAGGCGATCGCTGTGGTGACATTACTGTCTAAAATACTGGAAAATGCCCGAAAGAACCCTGATTCGACCGACTTATAGAGCGTTTTTCCTGCCTTTAATTCTTCTCTCGTGCGTTCAAAAATTAGCACATTAGCATCCACCGCCATCCCAATACTGAGAATAAAGCCCGCAATTCCAGGTAAAGTCAGAGTGACGCCGATTAGGGCATAACAAGCCATAGTGAGCAAACCATAAACAATCAGAGCAACATCGGCAATTGCTCCTGGCAGACGATAGTAAGCCACCATAAAGACTAAGACTAAGAACAAGCCAACACTTCCTGCAATGATGCTCTGACGGATACTATCTTGTCCTAAAGTTGCGCCAACGGTACGATTTTCCACCACAGAAACGGGGAAAGGTAAGGAACCACCTTTAATCTGGATACCTAGATCTTTGGCGCTTTCCAGGTCAAAGTTACCTGTAATGACGGCACGACCACCAGCAATTCCTGTATCGGCAAATTCAGGCCCAACTACAGGAGCGCTGAGGAGATCGTTATCTAAGAAAATACCAATACTCCGACCAGTCCCCGCCAAGTTTTTAGTTAACTCAGCAAATTTCTTACCCCCAGCATCATTAAAGTTAATGGCTACTTCCCAACGATTACCTGTCGCGTCAGGTTGTGGGCGAGCATCGGTGAGATTTGTCCCAGTTAAACCGACGGATTCAAACAAGCCAGCGATCGCTTTATTGGATTCGTCCAGCGATTTTTTCACCTGGGTTATTTTTTCCTGGTTTGCCTGTTGTAGCTCCCCCTGGTTCAAGATATTCAGTTCTAAAGCCTTTTGTTGTTTAACTTGATTTTCCGCTATAAATTCCCCTTCGGTGCCTTGGCGCTGCTGTTTAAA
Source organism: Cyanobacteriota bacterium (assembly GCA_041165225.1). GTDB lineage: Bacteria > Cyanobacteriota > Cyanobacteriia > Cyanobacteriales > Xenococcaceae > Waterburya. The sequence goes on from JBEANW010000573.1 coordinate 3,027, forward strand.
CTCTAATTTAGCCGTTCCTTTTAAACGTCTTTCCGCTTCTTCAGGTTGACTTTCTCCTGGTATTTGGATCAAAATTTTGTCTTCGCCGATAGTTTGTACCGTAGTCTCGGACACACCAAACTCGTTGATTCGATTTTCTAAGACTCTTTGTACTGCCTCAACATCTTTGATAGTTGGCTTAAGGTTGGGGTTTTCTTTGGTTGGGTTAACCTGAATCGTTAACTGAGCGCCCCCTCTCAGGTCTAATCCTAGTTGGGGTGGAATCTTGATCAGAACGGCGATCGCTGTTGCGACTAATGCCAAAATTAAAATAATGTAGGCTTTTTGTTTCTGCATTTACTATCACGTGCCTTAGTACCAAAAAGACAAAAACTTTGTTTGTCTCATCAACTTAGTATATTCCTTCGGATAACTAATGATTACTTATGAGAAGTGATCTGAATTTTACATAGGTTACTAAAATTACCTACTATTATCACTCAACTCCGCGATTGGCTTTTACCGATGCTGATAAATACTCAAGTGACAGTAGAATGACTAGAGGATATTATTTTTGTATATACTGTAAATGCGCTTTGAGTGGGACGATAACAAAGCTGAATCTAATTTTCTAAAACATGGCATTACCTTTGAGAAAGCCGTGACTGTTTTTGCCGATCCCTATCTATTGTTTACAGAGGACTTTGGGCATTCCGAGCAAGAAGAAAGAGAATGGGCGATTGGAGAGGCGGAAAATGGTTCAATCATAGTAGTTATATTTACAATGCGAGATGAACTAATCAGGATTATAAGTGCCAGAAAAGCCACAAAGCGAGAGTCCAAGAAGTATGAAGAAGGAATCTGAGTTCCCTTTTGATAGGGCAAAGCGAGTCACACCAGAAAAAAATCAGAAATTTAGAGAAGCGATTTCTGAACAGTTTGGTATTAAGTTAAGAAAAAGGGGAAGACCAGTAAAAAACGAAGATGAGAAGTATGAGCCGATTTCGATTAGACTTCACCCAAAAATCTTAATCTGGGCGAAAAAAGAAGCAAAAAAAAGAGGCATTGGCTATCAAACAGTAATTAATGAGTTTTTACTAGAGCGAATTAAATAACAGATATTAATCCTAATTGTGTAGTAGCGCGATCGCGATCGCAACCAGAGAGGTCATAAATTACTTAGTTTGCGAACCAAGATAAGATCGAGTATCATCCATAGTCAACAGTGGCTTGAGGAAGAGTAAGTGGTTGCCGACAGGTTTTTAGCTAGATTTTTTGTCTCATTGGGTTTAACTCTTGCCATTGTGGCTTGTAATAATGCTACGAAAAGCAATCAAAAAAGCGATACTTTGAAATTACTTTATTGGCAAGCCCCCACCATGTTAAATCCCCATCTCTCCACAGGATTTAAGGACATGGAAGCAGCCCGAATTACTCTTGAGCCGTTGGCAAGCTTTGATAATCAAGGAAAATTAATTTCTTTTTTAGCTGCTGAAATACCTACCCAGGAAAACGGTGGCGTGGCGACGGACGGGAAATCTGTTACCTGGAAGCTAAAACAAAATGTTAAATGGTCCGACGGTAAACCCTTTACTGCCCAAGATGTAGTATTTACCTATAAATTTCTCAGTAATCCCAAAGTAGGAGCAGTTTCAGCGGGAACTTATGAAGTAGTCAAAAATGTTGAGGCGATCGATGATCACACAGTAAAAATTAACTTTAAAGAAGTCAATCCTGCTTGGTCGTTAATTTTTGTGGGGGCAGAAGGGATGATTCTGCCACAGCATATCTATGAATCCTACAACGGAGCAAATGCTCGGTCAGCACCCGCTAACCTCAAACCTATCGGTACAGGAGCTTATCGCGTCGTCGATTTTCGCCCAGGGGATACAGTCACTTATGAGCCAAATCCTGAGTTTCGTCAAGCCCAGCAATTAGGCTTTGAACAGATTGAACTCAAAGGGGGTGGGGATGCTACCTCTGCTGCCAGAGCAGTATTACAGACAGGGGATGCCGACTTTGCCTATAACCTCCAGGTAGAAGCCCCCGTATTAGATCAATTAGCCACCGCAGGCAAGGGGAAAATAGTCTCTAATTATGGCCCTCAAATGGAGCGGATTGTTTTCAATCATAGCGATCCTAATAAAGTTGCCCCTTCGGGAGAACGTTCTAGCCTTGATTTCCCTCATCCATTTTTAAGCGATCGCTCTGTGCGTCAAGCCTTAGAGTTAGCGATCGACCGCGATACCATTGCCCAGCAATTATATGGCGTTATGGGGAAAGCTACTCCTAATTTTTTAGTTGCTCCACCAGAATATGCTTCGACTAACACTAGCTATAAATACGATCTAGAACAAGCCAAAGATTTACTAGACCAGGCAGGGTGGAAAGACACTAATGGAAATGGTACTCGTGACAAAAATGGCGTGGAAATGCAGATGGTCTTTCAAACCGCAGTCAACCCCTTACGTCAGAAAACCCAAGCAGTGGTAAAACAGGGATTTCAGTCTATTGGTGTAGGAGTCGAACTAAAAACTATTGACCCCAGTGTCTTTTTTTCCAGTGACTCTAGCAATAACGATACATTAGAACATTTTTATGCTGACTTGCAGATGTACAGTTCTGGGAATACAGGCCTCGATCCTGCTGCCTATATGAACTTTATGACCTGTGATCAGATACCCCAACAGGCAAATAACTGGTCTGGGGATAATAACTCTCGTTACTGCAACCCTGAATACGACCAAAGCTGGCAAACAGCGAGTCAGGCATTAGACCCCAAACAACGCCAGCAATTATTCATCGCCATGAACGATCTTTTAATCAAAGACGTGGCAGTCATTCCTTTAGTCCATCGAGCAGACGTAATGGCCTATAGCAACAGTTTGACAGGCTATCAACCCACCGCCTGGGATATGCGGACTTGGGATATTATGAACTGGAAACGACAGCCGTAGAAAGCTCTACCCCCAGTAATTCCAAATTTGAGCAGTAAAGATTCGATGTTGTAATATATTGGGAAGAACCTTTCTTCAGTGGGTGGTTCACATCTCTATTCCTGGAACATTAACATGAACCCTCAAGGATTCCTCAAGGATACTGCTCACGATCGCCTTGCTTTTATCCGCCCCGATCTAGCCCAACTTGCAGCCTATACACCCCATCCAGGAGGTGAGACTGTTGGAAAGGTGGATCATTTGGACACCAACGAAAGCCCCTTAGATTTACCTCCAGAAATTAAGTCTAAGCTGGCATGGGCATATCAAGAGGAGATTGAAGCTAATCGCTATCCTGATGGTAGTCATCATGAATTAAAAGGTTTAATTGCCGAGTATGTAAACGAATATGTAAACGAGTCGGCTAATCTTGATGAGATCTCTGCCGCGAATATTGCTGTGGGCAATGGCTCCGATGAACTGATTCGTTCCCTCCTAATTGCCACCTGTCTGGGAGGAGAGGGTTCAATCTTCGTAGCCACTCCAACCTTCTCGATGTATGGCATCTTAGCGAGGACTTTGGGTATTCCTGTAGTCACGGTTGATCGGCAGGAAGATTTTAGCTTAGATTTAGACTTGGCTCAATCGGCGATCGCGGAACGTGGGCGCAGCTCAATCGCCGAAACCCAAGAACCAGCTATCAGGGTAGTGTTTATGGTGCATCCCAATTCCCCTACGGGAAACGCCCTCAGAAATCAGGAATTAGCATGGCTGAGAAGCCTCCCAGAGAATATCTTGGTAGTCATCGACGAAGCCTATTTTGAGTTTAGTCAGACATCGGTAGTGAGGGAATTAGCCCAACGTCCTAACTGGGTTGTCCTGCGTACCTTTTCCAAAGCCTTTCGGCTGGCAGCCCACCGTGTGGGATATGCGATCGCTCATCCCGATGTAATCAGCGTCCTAGAAAAAGTGCGTTTACCCTACAATCTGCCAAGCTTTTCTCAAGTAGCAGCTAAGGTAGCTCTCAAGCAACGCCAGTTACTTTTTCCCTTAGTGGAACAAACCATTGCCGAAAGAACTAGAGTCTATGAAATTTTGCAAGCTGACACCAACTTTAAAGTTTGGCAGAGTCAGGCTAATTTTCTTTATCTGCGTTGGCAAGAGACTAATCAACAAGACAAGGTTTTAGCCGAGATCACCCAAAAGCTTAAAACAGCGGGAACTCTAATTCGTCATACTGGTAATGGTTTACGGATCACCATCGGTACTCCCCCAGAAAACGATCGCACTCTCCAAAGATTAAAGGAAGTAATGAACTTAGAGCTTAGAGCTTAAAGCTTTGAAAAACACAATAATCCTGAAAAACAATGAGCATGAGATGAGAGAATGAAAAGCTATGATAACCTTTTACAGTAGGATATGAGTTTAGATTGGATTAGTCGTGCCGAACGCTTAAGTGCCTTACCTCCTTACGTATTTGCTCGTTTAGACGAATTAAAAGCCCGCGCCAGGGAACAAGGATTAGATTTAATTGATTTAGGGATGGGCAACCCTGACGGATCTGCCCCCCAGCCTGTAATTGAGGCGGCGATCGCTGCTCTACAAAATCCCAGTAATCATGGTTATCCCCCCTTTGAGGGCACAGCTAGTTTTCGTCAGGCAATTACTAGCTGGTATCAGCGATGTTATGGCGTTGAACTCAATCCTGATAGTGAAGCTTTACCCCTGATTGGTTCTAAGGAAGGTTTGGGTCATTTGGCCCTAGCCTATATCAATCCTGGAGATACTGTTCTTGTCCCGACTCCTTCTTATCCCGCCCATTTTAGAGGGCCATTAATTGCAGGGGCAGACATTTATCCCATCCACCTTTCGGAAGCACAAAATTGGCTCATCGACCTAAGTACCATTCCTGACGACGTGGCACGGCGGGCGAAGATGCTCTATTTCAACTATCCCAATAATCCCACCACCGCTACTGCCCCCAGAGAATTTTACGAAGAGGTGGTTAAATTTGCCCGCCATTATGAGATATTGCTAGTGCATGATCTTTGTTATGCGGAGTTGGCTTTTGACGGTTATCAACCCACATCCCTGTTGGAAATCCCAGGAGCCAAAGAGATTGGGGTCGAATTTCATACTCTTTCCAAGACTTATAACATGGCTGGCTGGAGAGTTGGATTTGTGGTGGGCAATTCCGACGTGATTCAAGGGCTACGCACCCTCAAAACTAATCTCGATTACGGTATTTTCTCGGCGATCCAAAAGGCAGCAGAAACCGCTTTACAGTTACCAGATCAATATATTAAGGAGGTACAGGAGCGCTATAGTACCAGGCGAGATTTTTTCATCAAAGGTATGAGGGAACTAGGTTGGGAAATTCCTCCCTCTCAGGCAACTATGTATCTTTGGATTAAAACTCCTGTAGGGCAAGGTTCAACGGAGTTTGCTCTGGATGTGCTACAGCAAACAGGGGTAGTCATGACTCCAGGAAATGCCTTTGGGGAAGCGGGGGAAGGTTACGTGCGGGTTAGTTTGATTGCCGATTGCGATCGCTTGGGAGAAGTGCTGCGAAGATTCAAACAAGCAGGCATCCGTTATCAGTAGAGGAGCAAAGCTCCTGGCTATAAGCTATAAGCTATAAGCTATAAGCTTTTTATTCCCAGCCTTGGCAGATTAATTTGTTTCTTGAAAGTTAATATATAGCGTTACGCATTAAGATTAGGACATTCGTAAAAGCTGAAACCTTGAGAGAGTAGACTTTTCCCCTTTCCCTTTTCCCAAGCGCGTAGCGCTATATATCATGCAAATTAGACGTAGAAATCCCAATCCCAAAGTCAATTCTGGGGAAGTAGAATATCGCTCCAAAATTCCTGACACCGAACCCAATAATATCCTCGAAGAGATTATCTGGTACAAGGAGGTAGAAGTCGAGGGAATGCGCGATCGCCTGCCATTATTAAAGTTACAGGAGCAGGTACAGGAAGTTGCGCCTCCTCTAGATTTTTTAGCAGCCTTACGCAACGGCAAGACTAATCCTGCTTTGATTGCTGAGGTAAAAAAGGCTTCTCCTTCCAAGGGAGTGATTAAAGCTGACTTTAATCCTGTGGCGATCGCTAAAGCCTATGGTGACGGCGGCGCAAGTTGTTTATCAGTTCTGACGGATAGCAAGTTTTTTCAGGGCAGTTTTGATAATCTCAGTTTGATTCGAGCAGCGGTAGATTTACCCTTGCTGTGTAAGGAGTTTATTATTTATCCCTACCAAATCTATTATGCTCGCGCTAAGGGGGCAGATGCGGTATTGTTGATTGCTGCGGTATTAGAAAATAAAGATCTCAATTACTTCGTCAAAATCACTAAAGCCCTGGGGATGACTCCTTTGATTGAGGTGCATACCCTAGAAGAACTAGATCGAGTGCTGGAGATTGATGGCGTGAAGTTAATTGGTATTAATAACCGTAACCTCGAAGACTTTTCCGT